>JAZUOK010000094.1:0-12801 GCA_045604665.1 Eubacteriales bacterium
TGGCACCGCTTTGCCGCTATGGACTACGGCCTTGATATGACCTGCTGCCTTCTCTTTGCTTATCCTCCCGATCGCAGCCGACTTGTAGTTTATCGGGAGCTTTATGAGGAAAATTTGATCCTTTCCGCAGCGGCGGAGAAAATATGCCATATGGTGGGAGGAGAAAAACTTCGGTATATTGCTGCATCTCCCGACCTTGCCGGAAGACGGCAGGACACGGGAAAGACCGGCTTTGATATTTTGAAAAAAAACGGCATAAACGGCCTTATGCCTGCGGAAAACGCGCGGATCCCCGGGTGGCGAAGAGTCAGAGAGTTTTTAAATGCGAAAGTGGGAGATGGGGCATATCTTGAAATCTTTTCCACTTGTAAAAATTTGATCCGCACTTTGCCAAAGCTTACTTTTGATCCGCACCTTCCCGAGGATGCTGCCCTGACGCCTCATGAATACACCCATGCGCCCGATGCCCTGCGCTACGGGCTTTCTTCCTTGCCCTTTTTGCCGGGTGAGGTGAGGGAGGAAAAGGAAATGATTCGTGACATCCGCGCGGAGTTTTTTGGCAAAAAGGAGAAAAGTCCTTATTTTGACTTTTTGAAAAAATAATTGACGGAAAAAGTTTTTTTTGATAAACTCCCCATGTGGAGGCTGTTATGTTAAAATCCTTTTTTGATCAGGAAAACATTGAATATTTTAAAGTTCTTCCCATAGCCGATGTGACTGTTTGGGATAAAGAGAAGTTTTTACGCATGGAAGGAGAAATCGGAAGGGTCCAAAGCGTTTGTGTTTTTCTCATTCCGTACTTTTTCGGGCAAAAGACCACAAACCTTTCTGTTTATGCTCAGGTGAAGGATTATCATCTGTATATCAGAGAATTGTCCTCCCGTTTTGCACAATACCTTAAAGAAAAAAATACAGATCTTTCTTTTAAGGGCTTCGCAGATTCGTCACCGTTGGCGGAACGGGATGCCGCTTTGGGAGCCGGCCTTTGCGTTTTGGGAAAAAACGGGCTTTGTATCAACGAAAAATACGGATCTTATTTTTTCATCGGGGCCTTCTTTTTTACACAGGCTCTTTCTTCGGAAAATAGGGTGGAAACAAAAAACTGCCCGTCTTGCGGACTTTGTGAAAAAGCTTGTCCCACCGGCGCGATTTTTGATCGGGAGAGAAAAAAGTGCCTTTCTCTTTTATCTCAGAAAAAGGATCTGACCGAGGAGGAAAAGGGACTTTTGGAGCAGGCGGAATGCAAGTGGGGGTGTGACCTTTGCCAAAGCGTTTGTCCCTTGAATCAAAAGGCGCAAAAAACGCCCATTTCGTTTTTTCAGACGGACCACATTTCTCAGCTTTCCGAAGAGGTGATATCCCTTCCCAAAAAAGAATTTCTCAGCCGTGCCTTTTCTTGGCGTGGGAGAGGAATCTTGCGGCGGAATTTGGGGCTTGAAAAAGAAAATCATGACAAATCTTGAGGAGTCTTTCCTCAAGATTTTTTTATCGCCGTATAAAGTATGGAAAGATTTGTAAATTTCCTTGCTTTTTCGGGGTAGATGTGTTAAGATATAAAAGTATAATTGGAATGATTGTACGCATTTTTCAAAAACGGAAAAGAAAGAAATGCTTATTGCATAAAATGACCAGAAGCTAAGAAATCGTTGAGGAATAGGCGTATGAAAATAGAAGGATTTAAAAATAAAGTATGGCTTGCCACACCTACAATGCACGGTGATGAAATGAAATATGTTCAGCAGGCCTATGATACAAACTGGATGAGTACCGTTGGCGAAAACATCAATGAGGTGGAACGGATCGCCGCGGAAAAGGCAGAGATGAAGTATGCGGTTGGTCTGTCTTGCTGTACGGCGGCACTTCATTTGGCGGTAAAGCACGCAGGAGAAACATTATACGGAAAGCCGGAGATCAGTCACGGATCCCTCGAGGGAAAGCGCGTTTTTTGCTCCGATATGACCTTTGATGCTACATTAAACCCTGTTGTTTACGAGGGCGGTATTCCCGTGTTTATCGATACGGAAGCCCGGTCGTGGAATATGGATCCTGTGGCACTGGAAAAAGCATTTGAAATGTACCCTGATGTGAAATTGGTGGTTTCGGCAGAGCTGTACGGTTTCCCCGGAAGAATGGATCTGATCAAAGAGATCTGCGCAAAGCACGGTGCGCTTCTGATCGAGGATGCCGCTGAAGCAATGGGAGCGACTATTTGCGGTAAGCAGTGCGGTTCATTCGGCGACTATTCTGCCATCAGCTACAATGGCAATAAGATCATCACCGGCTCTGCAGGCGGTTGCCTTTTAACAAATGATATTGAGGTTGCAAATAAGGCACGCAAGTGGTCAACGCAAGCAAGAGAAAATGCGCCTTGGTATCAGCACGAGGAAGTGGGCTATAACTACCGAATGAGCAATGTGATCGCTGGGGTTGTCCGTGGACAATATCCGTATCTGGAAGAACATATCGCGCAGAAAAAGGCGATCTTTGAGCGTTACCGTGACGGCTTTCGGGACCTACCGGTACAGATGAATCCCATTACGGATGGAACAGAGCCGAATTATTGGCTGTCTGCAATGATCATCCACAAGGACTATATGTGCAAGCAGGTCCGAGACGACTCGAATGCGATGTACATAAAAGAACCGGGCAAAACTTGCCCGACAGAGATTCTGGAAACGCTGGCAAGCTACAACGCGGAAGGCAGACCCATCTGGAAGCCGATGCACATGCAGCCTATGTACCGTATGCATGAATTTGTGACCCGTGAAGGCAGTGGACGCAGCAGAACCAACGCTTATATTTTAGGCGCCTGTATTGATGTGGGTGCGGATATTTTTGAACGAGGCTTATGCCTACCGTCTGACAATAAGATGACTTCTGAAGAGCAGTATAAGGTGATTAAGATAATCAGAAGTTGCTTTGATTAAATTTGAATTTAAATGAGGAATACATAATGTACACAAAATTTTTTAAGAGATTAATAGATTTTATATTGTCTGTGACAGCTTTGATTGTATTATCACCCATTCTACTGGTTTTGACTGTGGTTGGTGCAATTGCTATGAAAGGCAATCCCTTTTTCCTTCAGCCAAGACCCGGTAAGAAAGGTAAAGACGGAAAAGAGAAGATTTTTAAGCTAATCAAATTTCGTACTATGAGTAACGCAAAAGACAAGAACGGAAGTTTTCTCCCCGATGATCAACGACTTGGAAAGTACGGCGCATGGCTCCGTAGTACATCGCTTGACGAGCTTCCTGAACTGGTAAATATAGCCGTAGGAGACCTTGGAATCTGCGGTCCTAGACCGTTCTTGGTTCGAGATTGCGTTTTTATGACAGAAGAACAGCGCAGACGTCACAATGTCCGTCCCGGTTTGACGGGGCTTGCACAGGTTAATGGGCGTAACAATATTACATGGGAACAGAAAATAGAATACGATTTGCAGTACATTGACAGCGGAATTACATTTGTTGGAGATATGAAAATCATTCTCCAAACAGTGGGCAAAGTTCTGAAAAGAAGTGATACTGTCCGTGAAGGAACTGTATCAGATATGGACTTCGGAGATTGGCTGATGATGGAAGGCAAAGTTGATCAAGAAACTTATGATGCAAAACAGGAAGAAGCAAAGGAAATATTGAGGGGTTAATAGATATGGAAAAATATAGTGTTTTAATGTCACTTTATGTAAAGGAAAAGCCTGAATATTTACGGTGGGCAATTGACAGCATGATTAATCAAACAGTTTCGCCCGATGAGATTGTTATTGTTGAAGACGGTCCATTAAATGATGAGTTATACGCAATCGTAGAAGAGTACACAGAAAAGTATCCTGATTTATTTTCGATTGTGGTCAATAAAGAAAACCTAGGGTTGGGATTGGCTCTGAATGAGGGGTTAAAAGCATGTAAAAATGAATTTGTTGCGCGCATGGATACGGATGACATCTCAAAACCTGAACGTTGTGAAAAACAGTTGAAGGTATTTAAAATGAATCCCGAACTTAGCATTGTAGGCTCTTTTGTAGATGAGTTTTATTCTTGCCCCGATGAGGTTGTTTCAGTCCGTGCAGTTCCTGAAAAGCATGAGGATATTTATAACTTTGCAAAAAAACGCAGTGCATTTAATCATCCTGCTGTTATGTACAGGAAGAGCAAAGTACTTGAAAATGGCGGATATTCGGATTTAAGAAGGAATCAAGATGTTGACCTTTTTGGAAGAATGCTCTTTACAGGTTGCAAAGCTGAAAATATCGGCGAATCTTTGCTTTGGTTCCGTTCTAACGATGCATTGGCAAAACGCCGCAAAAGTTGGGAAAATACAAAGAGCTACATTGATACTATTAAGCGTTTTTGGAAGATGGGATATGCGTCATTTGGTGATTATGCTATTGTAGCAGTAGCGCAGACAGGAATGTTTCTTCTGCCGGTTAAACTTCAACATTGGGTTTATAAAAATTTTTTGAGAAAGTGAATTTATATGTGCAGCGAGAATAACACCTACCCCCATGTGTTGATTGTAGCTCATGAGGTTATCAATACAACCACAAATGTAGGAAAAACCTTGTATCAATACTTTAACGGTTGGCCGACGGATAAGTTGAGCGAGCTCTATTTTCATTCCGAGGTTCCAACAACACATCTCTGCGAGCAATATTTTCGAATTACGGATTTTGATGTGATAAAATCTTTGAATCCCTTTTACAAACCCGGTACTGAGTACAAGAGTGAACATATTCAGGACGAACTTCAGTTTGCTAGAGTGGACAAGGGCTTTCAAAGCTTCGTTTATCAAAAGGGAACAAAGAAAAAGGATTGGATGTTTCTTGGACGCAACTGCTTGTGGGGACTTGGTACATGGAAGACTAAGAAATTGGATGATTGGATCAAGCGTATCAACCCGGATGTAATTTTTTTCCCAACATCCGATTATGTGTTTGCTTACAAAATTGTGGAGTATCTTTCGAAAAAATATTCACTACCAGTAGTTATTTGCGTTTACGATGACTACTATTTCGGTCAGATCAATAAAGATACTCTCCTCAACAGATATAATCAACGCGAGCTGAAGAAGCATCTCAAGTTTGTTTTTGATCATATGGATTTTGCGTTGTATAACCAACCGAAGATGCGTGCGTTATACCAACAGGAGTTTGGACTTCCGTCGGATGTTTTTTATGTTTACGCGGATTGTAGTGACCATGAAGAGAGAAGCGACGGTAAAACCGTAATCTCCTATTTTGGCGGACTTGGTCTTGGGCGGTTGGATTCCATCATTGAGATTGGAAATGCTTTGGATGAGGTTGACATTGACGGTGATACACAAATTAATATTTACAGCGCGGAAAAGGACAAGGAAGTGATCCAAAGGATTAATAATTCGGCAAGGCTTTCCTTTCGGGGAAGTGTCCCTGCACAGGAAGTGGTGCGGTTAGTGAAGGAAAGCAATATTTTGCTGTTACCGGAATCCTTTGATCCGCAGCATTTGGGAAGGATCGAATATGCATTATCCACCAAAATTCCCGAGTATCTTGCGAGCAATCGTTGTATTCTTGCGTATGGACCGGAGGCAGCTGGAACGATTGGATATTTGAAAGAGAGCGGCGTGGGGGGCGTTTCCACAGACTATGACGATATGAAGGAGAAACTTCGGGAGTTTCTTGTCAGCAAAGATAAAAGGAAGGAATGCGTCGCGGGACAGATGCTTCTTGCGAAAAAAAATCATTCGTACTCCAGAAATCATGCTGTGTTGAAGAATGCTTTTTTATACGCATGTAAGAGAAGGGATTACTAAACTGCATTATGAAAATACTACAGGTAAACAATTTTTATAAAGAGGGAAGCACTGGAAAGATCGTATATGATATTCGTCAGATTCTTAACGAAAAAGGGGTTGAGAACCTCGTTTGCTACGGAAGAGGTAGTGATTACAGCGACCGATCCGTTATTCGTTTCTGCTCAAATTTTTATGCAAAATCTAACAAGATGTTGTGCTCGATTTTTGGATTGAAGTTTGGCTGGTGCGTTGGATCTACCTCCAAGTTGATTTCTGTTATCAAAAGAGAAAAGCCGGATGTTGTGCATTTGCACTGTATCAACGACAATGTTGTTAATGTATATCGTATCATCAAGTATCTGAAAAAGAAGAATATTCGTACCGTGCTGACTTTGCATGCTGAATTTATGTATACCGCAAATTGCGGGTATGCATTGGATTGCGATAAATGGATGGACGGGTGCGGAAAATGTCCAAGGTTTCGCCAAGAGACATTTTCGATTTTTTTCGATCGAACGCATACCTCATGGAAAAAAATGAAAGCGGCATTTGCCGGATTTGAGGACCATCTTCAGATCGTATCTGTTTCTCCGTGGTTGCAACAGCGTGCAGAGCAGTCTCCTATCCTACGCGGACACTGTCACGATACGATTTTGAACGGAATTGATACGGTTAACACATTCAGGATCACGGAGAGCAATTTTAGGGAAAAATACGGATTGACCGAGAAAAAAGTGGTTTTACATGTAACGGCATCCTTTGCTCGTCCGATCAAAGGCGGAAAATATTTTGTAGAATTGGCAAAGAAGATGCCTGACACCACCTTCGTTTTGGTAGGAAATGATACCGACACTGAATTCCCACCGAATGTGATCGATGTGGGGCGAGTTTTTGACCAAAGGGAATTGGCAAAGTTGTATTCGATGGCGGATCTTTTTGTTTTGACAAGTGAGAAGGAAACCTTTGGGATGACAGTGGCTGAGAGTCTTTGTTGTGGAACCCCTGTGGTGGGATTTTTGTCGGGCGCGCCCGAGCAGATCGCATTGCGGGAATATTCATCTTTTGTTCCGTTTGCCAATGTGGATCGGTTGGAGCAAGAGGTTCGGGCTTGGTTATCCAAGGAGATAGATGCGAAACAGATCTCTCAAGAGGCTCGTCAAAAATATTCTAAGGAAAAAATGGCGGAAGCTTATTTGAAAAAATATTGCTGCAAGGAGGAATCATGCGATACAGTGTAAAACCAGTCAATATTGTTCTCACGATGGCATCTTTTTTTGCGGCCCTGTTGATCTTTGCTGTGTACGATGGAACAGAGGGCTATGCATTGTTGCCGTTGATTCCTCTTTCCTTTTTTTTTATGACCTTATTTGCAAGGCGGATGCTGTCAAACTGTATTCCGGAAAATTTTGGTGTGATGATTTTTGTTCTGTTATTGTTTGTTCGATCTTCATTGCTTCCGCTCTTTTTCGCACTTGGTGATTATTCGCATGTTTTTCGCGTTTCCTTTGTCGACTATATGCCGCAGGCGATTTTACTATCCGTTTATGAGATCGTGATGGTTTTCTTTGTCATGATTATATGTGACAACGGTGCTAAAAAGAAGGAGCAAAAGCTGATAAAGCGTGAGAAAAAGACTTCGTATAATCTTCACGCCATGCGATTTTGGGTGTTTGGTTTGCTTTTGATCTTCATTATGTCATTTGTTTTGGTTCCGGAGTGCAAGCATTTTTATTTAAGCATTTTCAACATTACGGATCAGGAATTTACTGGAAATGAAATGTCCTCGGTAATTGACCAATATGGAACAAGTTTTCTTAAAAAGTTCATTTTGGTGTTGCATAACTATTTGACAAAGATTATCCGATTTATCCTTCCCATGCATTTGGTTTTCGAAATTCATAAGAAAAACCAGCGTTCCAGCGGATATTGGTTGAGTATGATTCTTTCCGCGGTGAATGTTTTTATCATTGACGGTACGATTGCGCGTGGATTGGTGTATGCTTTCGCGTTGATGCTTTTGACATGCGAGATTTATGGACGACAAAAGAATATTTACAAAGTTTCCGTATTGGCACTTGCTACGGTTGTTGCGTATTTTGCGATTCGTGCGATCTTTGTACCGCGCGCGGAACAGAATATCTGGGAATATTTATCTAGTTATATTGGATCTTATTTTTCAAGCGTTGCGAACACGGCTGCCAATATCAGAATCGAGCTTACAAATCAAGAGATTGTTCAGTTTCTGAGCTACGATATCCTGGAGTCGATTCCATTTGGTAATACGCTATTCAATTTGGAAAGTATCTCTTACCAAAAACTGTTCAATGATGTCAACCGTTCCGCGGGCCAAATTCCTACCACGCTCGGTGCCGGATACACCTATTTTGGAGCAGTCTTTGCTCCTATCATCTCCATGATCTTTGCAAAGCTTTCATATAGTTCGGGATTGGTGGTCAAGCATTCTAAATCGGTGTTCAAAAAAGGAATTTATCTTATCCTTGCGATTTATTCGGCAATGGCGGTAACGATGTATTACCATAAGATTGTATTGGTTGTTATCATTGGCGCATTGATCCCGATGCTTGTGATCAATAAACTAGTAGAAAGAAAGAGAACGGATGGGTTCTATGAAGATCAAGAAATTTAACAGTGGAAGGGATGAAAAGATTGTCCTAAAGAACACATTTTTGCTTTACCTCATGACAATTGCGAAATATGTGTTTCCCTTATTGCTTTTTCCATATTTAACGAGAATTCTTGGAGCGGAAAAGTATGGCATCGTAACATATATGACTGCTGTTGCGAGTTATGTGAGTCTGGTGATCGATTTCGGCTTCAATTTTTCCGCAACCAGAAAAATTTCCAAGTGCAGAGATGATAGGCAGGCGATTGCAAGTGTCTACGCAAGCGTGGTTCAGGCAAAGGTTATGTTGGGGCTGCTTAGCGGTGTGGGTGTTGTTGTATTGGTGCCCTTTATTCCCATTCTTCGCGAGAATCTTTCCATTTTGATTGCTTACTATATTTCAACGGTGATTCTTGCCTTCTTACCTGACTTCATATACCGTGGTATTGAGCAGATGCAGGGCGTGACGATGCGGTATGTCCTTTCCAAGGCGATTACAACAGCTTTGACGCTGTTGCTGGTTAAGGGCCCCGATCATCTTCTGCTCGTTCCGATTTTTAATGGTGTGGGAAATCTTGTTTCGGTTATGTTTACTTGGATTCACCTCAAAAAGTCGATTGGTGTTACCTTCCATTTTGAACCATTCCGATGTGCTCTTTTGGAGATTAAAGAGTCCTCTGTATTTTTTATTTCAACCTTTGCCTCCACTGCCTTTACCTTGGCAAATACATTGTTTATGGGCATTGTCAATCTTTCGGAGACCGATATTGCTTGTTGGGGTGTGGCATTCCAATTGATTTCCATTGTGATGTCTCTATACGAACCTATCACCACCAGCATCTATCCGCGCATGGTCAGTTCCAAAAATCTAAAGTTGATCCGCACCGCGTTATTTTTGGTGATGCCGGTTATTTTGGCAGGAATTGTGTTTTGCTACTTTATGGCACCGATACTCGTCGCTATCGTTGCGGGAACGGGATATGATACCTCGGTCGATATTTTCCGAATCATGCTGCCCGTATTGCTCTTTACATATCCCGCTCAGCTTTTGGGCTTCCCCGTTTTGGGGGCTGTGAACAAGGAAAAGTACGCAACGAGTTCTACCGTGATGTCGGCGGTTTTCCATATTGCAGGTTTGTTTTTTTTGATTGCTTCTCAGTCCTTTACGCTGGTATCGGTTGCGATCCTTCGTTCCATGACAGAATTTGTTTTTATGGTCCTTCGTATTTGTTTTTATCTGAAAGTGAGGAGGTGCTTTGTTGAAAGACCGAGCGCAACGGAATAACAAAAAAATCGGTCAGGTGACCTATTACAAGGGCAACTACGGCTCTGTGCTACAATGCTACGCAACGCAGAAGCTCTTGGGCGCGCACGGCTTTGATGTCCACTTACTGGACATTTGCGATTCAATCGTAGCGAGAGTGTTCAAGGCACTGATGAGACGAGCTAAATTGGTTGGCAAGATGGTATGCTATCCAAGGCAAGCGGGAGAAATGAAGCGCTTGTATCAAAATGCATCCAATTCCGCAAAATGCATGGAGTTGATGCCCGCGAGCGTTGAGCGGATGGAATGCTTTATTGACCGATACATTAAAAAGGAAACTTTTACCTCCAAACAGTTAAGACGATCGGCAAAAGGAAATGATTTTGCCGCGTTTGTTTCGGGAAGTGATCAAATTTGGTCTGCCGCATGGCCTTTGCCTGACAAGAACTTCTACTTGCGGTTTGCTCCTCGGTGCAAGCGAATTGCCTTTGCGCCCAGCTTTGGGGGGACGCGCTTATGTGATTACAACAAGGAAATATTAAGATATCTCTCCGAATACTCCATGCTTTCTGTAAGGGAACCGTCTGGAAAAAACATTGTGAGAGAGGCAACTTCCAAGGATTGCACCGTTTTAAACGATCCCGTGTTGCAATTGGACCGTGCCGAATGGGAGAGTCTGTCAGACCGGAGCGAATTGGAAATCGACGAGCCTTATATTTGCTTGTTCTTTATTGATCGGCCATCCGAGGAAACTGTGAAATTGATCGGTTATTTAAAAGAGCGGTATAACATAAAAATGATCAATTTTGGGTATCGCAGAAATTTCGGCTGTGAGAATATTGCAGGCGGACCCGAGGATTTTTTAAAGTTGCTCAGAAACGCGCGGTTGGTGCTGACCGATTCTTTCCACGGAATGTCATTTTCGATTATTTTTCATTCTGATTTTTATGTTGTAAAAAGAAATTATCAGCACAAATCCGATCAGTCCTCCCGTATTACAGAGCTGCTGGCATCATGTGATTTAGAGGATCGTTTTCTGACGGAGCCAGACATCGAAATGATTGTGTCGGCAGATTTTTCGCAGGCAGATACTTTTTTAAAGACAGTAAGGGAAAATTCGAGTGTGTATGTGCGCAGCATGATTTCGCTGATAAAGGAGGGGGCGCAGGATGATTTGTGAGAGGTCAAAATGTACCGCCTGCGGACTTTGCAAAAATATATGTCCGCGTGATTGTATCGAGATGCGGATTGGCGAGGATGGATTTATCGAGTGTTGTATTGATGAGAGTAAATGTATTCATTGTGATCAATGCGTAAAAATGTGTCCGCAAAACGGAGAAATTCAAAAGAGTAATGCTGTTCCCACTGTCTCTTACTGCGCGCAAACGCTCAATGAGCAGGATCTACGCAAGTCCAGCTCTGGCGGTATGTTTCTCGCATTTGCGAAATTTTTCATTGAAGAGAGAAACGGTGTGGTATATGCCAGCAGAATGAACGAGGAGTTAAAGGTTGCGTTTTCTCGTTTTGATATGGTCGAGGAGCTTTTGCAGGCGCAGGGCTCTAGGTATGTACAAAGTTTTGTAAATGATACTTACAGAAATGTAAAAAAAGATCTCGACGAGAACAGGGCGGTGATGTTTATTGGCTGTCCTTGTCAGGTTTATGCTCTAAAGATGTATTTGAAGAAAGACTACGAAAATCTTTTGACGGTTGATCTGGTTTGCCACGGAATAGGCTCGTATCGCTTATATTTCAAGAATCTTGAACGCTACCGCAGAAAGGGAAATGACATAACTGAGGTGAAATTCCGTTCCAAGGAAAAATTCACATTTACGAATCATTACATTATGACATTTACCTATCGAGACGGTAAGAAATCTTATGTATCGGCACTTAACGATGAATATATGTCGGCATATTTTCACAAGGCAATCTACCGTGAAAGCTGTTACACATGCGGGTTTACGGGTTTTCCGAGGATTGGAGATCTCACCGTGGGCGATTTCGCAGGGGTAGATATAGGAGCGATCGGAAAAAAAAGGTATTGCAAGGGCGTTTCGGTATTGTTGGTTAATAATGAACACGGCAAAACCTGTCTGGACGCCTTGAAGGATCGGATATGGTATACGGAAAGACCTTTGCGTGAGGCGACCGATACTAATGAGAATATTCTCCGTCCCTGCAAGCGTCCGAAGGAGCGCGATATGCTTAACGATCATACGGTATCTGATGGACAGGTGCTCAAATCCATGAGATACAGCATTAAAAACAAGATTGGAATTTGTTTAGCACCGTATTTGAAAAGACTCAAAAAATTACAACAGAAATAAATTTTCTAAAAAAAGGAGAATTACATCATGGGTTTGTTTACAGGAAAAACACTTTTAATCACCGGCGGCACGGGTTCCTTTGGTAACGCTGTGCTCAATCGCTTCTTGCGCACCGATATCGGAGAAATCAGAATTTTCTCGCGCGATGAGAAGAAGCAGGATGATATGCGTCACGAGTTTCAGGCAAAGATGCCTGATGTTGCCGAAAAGATTAGATTTTATATCGGCGATGTAAGAGACCTTGCAAGCGTTAAGAATGCTATGCACGGCGTTGACTACATATTCCACGCAGCAGCCCTTAAGCAGGTTCCTTCCTGCGAGTTCTTCCCGATTGAAGCGGTTAAGACAAATGTGCTGGGAACTGAAAATGTACTGACTGCTGCCATCGAAGCAGGTGTTAAAAATGTTGTATGCCTTTCCACGGACAAGGCAGCGTACCCCGTCAATGCTATGGGTACCTCCAAAGCCATGATGGAAAAGGTTATTGTAGCGAAAGCTCGTACTACAAATACTACAAAAATCTGCTGTACCCGTTACGGCAATGTTATGTGTTCCCGTGGCTCGGTAATTCCGCTGTGGATCGACCAGATCAGAAATGGCAATCCGATCACACTGACCGAACCGACCATGACCCGTTTTATTATGTCTCTGGATGAAGCGGTTGACCTTGTTCTGTTTGCGTTTGAACACGGTGAACCCGGTGATATCCTTGTGCAGAAGGCTCCTGCCTGCACCATTCAGACCCAGGCGGAGGCAGTATGCGAATTGTTCGGCGGTAAGAAAGAGGATATTAAGGTAATCGGTATTCG
>JAZUOK010000095.1:0-3375 GCA_045604665.1 Eubacteriales bacterium
GGGCTTCGGCAGAAACGATTATATCGAGACCTCCCGAAAGCTTGTCGTTATCACCGCCCCCGGCCCCGGAAGCGGAAAAATGGCTGTTTGCCTTTCCCAGCTCTACCACGATAATCTTCGCGGTATTAAAGCAGGCTACGCAAAGTTCGAAACCTTCCCCATCTGGAATCTTCCTCTGGACCATCCGGTCAATCTGGCGTATGAAGCAGCAACGGCTGATCTGAATGATGTAAATATGCTGGACCCCTTCCATCTGGAAGCTTACGGCAAAAAGAGTGTCAATTACAATCGTGATGTGGAGATCTTCCCTGTTGTTCGTACGATGTTCGAAAAGATCTTCGGATCTTCCCCCTATAAATCCCCCACAGATATGGGCGTCAATATGGTTGGAAACTGTATCACCGATGATGAGATTTGCCGAAACGCCAGCAAAAATGAGATCATCCGCAGATACTTTACTGCCGAATGCGACAAGAGAAAAGGCCTTCCCGTGGCAAGCACCATTTTGAAACTGAAGCTTTTGATGACAAAGGCTCAAATTGCTCCGGAAGACCGCGCTTTCGCCCAAGAAGCAAGAAATAAAAAAGAAGAAACCGGTCAGCCTGCAGCGGCACTTCAGCTTCACGACGGGCGCGTTGTGGTGGGAAAAACCTCAACACTGCTGGGAGCCTCATCTGCACTTTTGCTCAATTCCCTAAAAGTTCTTGCCGGAATTGACAAAGAAATCGATCTGATCTCAAGAGAAGTCATTGAACCGGTTCAGGAGCTGAAAATCAGAAACCTGGGCAATCATAACCCCAGACTTCACACCAATGAGGTCCTCATTGCGCTGTCCATTGCAGCGGCGCACGATCAGAATGCTCGCAAAGCCATTGAACAGCTGCCTCTTTTGAAAGGGTGCGAGGTGCATTCCACCGTTATTTTAACGGAGATCGACGCAGGCATTTTCAGAAAGCTTGGAATGAACCTTACCTGCGATCCCGAATATCAGACCAAGAAGCTTTTCCACAATTAAATTTTAAGAAAGGGCTGTATTATGAAAATTCTTGTAACAGGCGGAACCGGATTTATCGGTTCACACACCGTTGTAGAGCTTTTGGAAGAAGGGCACGAGGTTGTCATTGTAGATAACCTTTGTAACTCCAAAGAAACCGTTTTGGATGACATTCAGGCCATCACCGGAAAAAAACCTCTGTTTTACAAAGGAGATATTCGCGACAGAAAAGCCCTTGAAACCGTTTTTTCAGAAAACAAGATCGACGCCGTCATCCACTTTGCAGGGCTGAAGGCCGTGGGTGAATCGGTTCAGATCCCTCTGGAGTATTACGAAAACAACATCGGCGGCACCCTCACCCTTTGCGATGTGATGAGAAAAGCCGGCTGCAAAAGCATTGTCTTTTCTTCCTCCGCAACGGTTTACGGTATGGGAAATACCGTCCCCTTCCGCGAGGATATGCCCACCTCTTGCACCAATCCCTACGGATGGACAAAGCTCATGCTGGAGCAGATCCTGCGCGATCTTTCCGTGTCCAATCCCGAATGGAGTGTTGTTCTCCTTCGTTACTTTAATCCCATCGGTGCCCACGAAAGTGGCTTGATCGGTGAAAACCCCAGCGGCATTCCCAACAACCTCTTCCCCTATATCGCAAGAGTTGCCGCAGGAATCCTTCCCTGTCTTTCTGTTTTCGGCAACGACTATGATACTCCCGACGGCACAGGCGTCAGAGATTATATCCATGTGGTCGACCTTGCAAAGGGTCACCTGAAAGCCCTTGATTATGCAAAAAGCCACAAAGGGTGTGAGGCAATCAATCTCGGCACCTCCAGCGGCACCAGTGTTTTGGAATTGATCTCTGCTTTTGAAAAAGCAAGCGGCAAAAAAGTAAACTACCGTATCGCAGAAAGACGCCCCGGTGACATTGGAAGCTGCTATGCAGACAATCAAAAAGCGAAAAAGCTTTTGAATTGGGAAGCAAAATACGACATTGAAGATATGTGCCGCCACGGCTGGGCATATATGCAGAAAAAAGGAATATAATATGAAAGCAAAGAAAAGAAGAACCAAAAAGAAAGATCGCTCCGGCTTGATGTTTCTCCTGGTTTTCTGTTTGATTTTCGCAATCGGACTGATCTTTGCCCTTCAGAAGCCTACGCCCATCTATGCAGATTCCCTTTCTTTCCCTGTGGGGGAAGACCTGATCCTTTCTGACATCGTTACCGATGTAAAAGGCGGAACATTACTGGATTCTCACCGTGTTTTGAACGCATCCCAGGAAGGCAAGATGCGCGTTGACTTTGAGATGGAAAACATATTCCACCGAAAAACCGAGGCGAATATCTTGATCGAGTTTTATAAAGAAAAGCAAGAGACAGAAAAGATACCGGAGACAGAAGAGACTGAGGTAACAAAAAACGACCCTCTCAAGATCGAAGCTCCCGAAGCGATTTATGCTTTTTTAGGCGAAAAGGTTGATTTTTCTTCTTGCAAAGCAAAAAATGCCGCCGGTGACTCTTTCCCCGTTACCCCTTCCCAAACATACGATACGAGTAAGGAAGGCGAATATAAGGTTACCTTAACTGCCGTGGATCAAAACGGCAAAAAGGTGACAAAAAACATAAAAATCCATGTAACCTCCTCCCCCTTCGGTCAGGAAGGTACCCTGATTGACGGAACATATAAGACCCAAAACGGGAAAACGCTTCTTGTGAAAAACGGTCTCGCCACCGTTGACGGCATTCTCATCGTAAACAAAAGCTACTCTTTACCGAAAACCTATTCCGTGGGTGCGCTGACAAAGGAAACGGAAGCAGCCTTCCGGCAAATGAAGGAAGCGGCTCAGAACGAAGGCCATACACTGACCATCCGAAGCGCATACCGCACCAGAGAGCGCCAGGAGTATCTTTTTAACAACTATGTGAAAAATGACGGTCTGGAGGACGCCCTCACCTATTCTGCGCGCCCCGGTCACAGTGAGCATCAGACCGGTCTGGCAATGGATATCAACACAGCGAGCACCGCAGAATCCAAAAAGCCGGAAATGAAGGTCATCTTGGATTGGCTCAGTGCCAACGCCTCCAAATACGGCTTTATTCTCCGCTATCCCGAAGGAAAAAGTGACATCACCGGTTACATTTTCGAGCCTTGGCATTTCCGCTATGTAGGAAAAGACCTGGCTGAAAAGCTTTATCAAAACGGCCAATGGATCACCTTGGAAGAATACTTCGGTTTAGACAGCATCTACAGAGGATATTAAACAAAAAACCACCCAATGGGTGGTTTTTTCTTTTGTTTTTGTGAAAACAACAAGGTTCTGGGGTACCCGTCCGCATTTTTCAATGCGTTGACGGGTCAGGTTCTCATTTTCCAAGCTCCAG
>JAZUOK010000096.1:0-2886 GCA_045604665.1 Eubacteriales bacterium
GAGGGAATCGTAGTAAGCGATGAAAACAACGCGGGTACCGAGATCGAGTGCGGTAAGCTTTTCATCCACCTCGTTCATGATCATCATGTAAAAATCCGTGGGGCGCATTTTTTGGCATTCTTCACATTCGCAGTGGTTTCTTGTGCCGTCTGCCAGCCAAACATGCAGATAATCTACATTTTTGTGGCTTACTGCATATTTTACAATGCTGTCTGCCATCGTGGTACGAACCTTGGGATTTGACATGCAAAGGTTTGTATTTAGGGCGATTCCGCCGCAAAGCCTTCTTTCTCCCTTGATTTCGGCTAAATAGTTTTTTTGCTCTTCGGTTAAAGAAACTTCGCGCCTTATCCAGCCTTCCGCTGAGTCAATTCCGAAGGGTTCGGCAGTCCATCCGTGACCCATATCGTGGAACATCAGGCCTCTTTTTGAAATCTCCGCTTCACACTGTCGTTTCCACTGTAAAACAGTCTCTCTGGATACCTTTTCGGGAGGGCGGTTGGCATCGTTGAATTTATGGTTGTAGTAAAGGTCGTAATACACATAAGGGTTGTCAAATTCCAGCATATACACATTGATTTCCTGCTTGGGATAAAAATCAATGGTCTCCAGCATACACTGCTGACTTTCTGCACCCTCGTTGCAGTGGCCGCGGAATCTGTGGTCAGCCATTTTGTGATATTTTTGAGGGGTAATATCCTTCATGGGGATAAATTCACCGTCCACACCGGGATAAAGCCATCTGCAGCCGTTGAGCTTCAGAAAGCGGTAAACAGCAAAGAGAACGCTTCTCAGGTTAGACCCTGCAAGAATACCGCCCTTTTCATCGGTATCGATATGAACTACATCGTCAAGGTAAGGGTCTTCTGCTTCGTTTTTCAGACCGAAATCCTCAAGAAGTCCGAGACGGAAGCCGTCCTTTGCCTCGGGGTCGAATAGAATCTCCACATCACCTGCTTCGGGCATCATCATACGAAGGTATTTTTTCAGTTCCTCTGCGGCAAAGTCGATCACATGGTTTGCACGGATCTTTTTGATTTGAAAATACATGATTTACTCCTTAATTGTTAAACAAGGATAATTCCCTTGGGGCGTCTGACCATTTGTTCTACTACGCGGCACGCAAGACAGTGATCGTAATAGGGCTCAATGTCCCATTCAAATTTTCCGATCTCCTGATAGAATTTTTTCGCTTCGTCAATGGCACTGAAATTACGGCCTGCCGCTTTTTCGATAGCAACCTTTGCAAAGGCTTCGCAGAAAGAAGCGTGGTAAAAAAGAAGCTTCCAGGAAATGGTCTGTGTGCGAACAGGGGAGACGAAGTTTTCGTCTGCAAGTCTTCGTTCCTCCGCAATAAGCTCCATTACCTTTTCAAGGCGAGAGACGCGCGCAGGATCATAGAAGACGGAAATGCTTTCATCCTTGCTTTTTTCCCCTTCCATCCAGGCGAAATCAAAGGCGAAGCTAATGCGCTGAAGAAGGTCTACCGCTTCTTTCCATTTTTCGCCGTAAATGTGAGAGAAATAGTCTTCTTTTAATTCCTCAAAGGAGATCTCGCGGTTCATCAAGGTGTTTGCATACACATAAACAGGGAAGGAGTTGGGGAAGGCACTTCTCTGAGAGCCGTCCTCAACAAAGCCGTCGATTCCCATGTACTTGATACCGCGAATATCTTCATAAATCCTCTTGGCAAATTCCATTCCGCCGGGATCGCAGAACTGATGACGCCAGAAATGATATTCGTAGCAGAAAACAGGTCCCTTCCAAACCTTTTTCCAAGCGTTTAAAAGCGCAAGGTTTTCCTCAGCACCTACAGGGGTGGTCCACTGATTCCGAATGTATTTATGAGGCTCGGGGATCACTGTGTCTTCTGTAATACTGGAGGTGTAGGAACGGGAAACAGGCGCATACAAAAGAGAAAAGCGGTCGGGGTTCTTGATGGTAAATTCTTTCGGTGCAAAAAGAGTATCCACATAAGCGATGAAAACAATGCGTGTGTCAAGTCCTGCCGCAGTGAGTTTTTCATCAATTTCATTCATCAAAAGCATATACCAGTCGGAGGGGATATGCTTTTGGCAATCTTCGCATTCGCAGTGGTTTGCCTTTCCGTCTGCCAACCAAACATGCAGATAGTCGGAGTTGCTATGGGTTCTGGCATATTCTACTACCGCATCGCTCATTCTGCTGCGGACCTCGGGCTTTGAGTAGCACATATTGGTCAGATACGATTCGCCGTGCCACAGATCTCTGATACCGTTAACCTCTGCCATCAGATCAATGGTTTCCTGCGGAATACCTACATCCTTTGCCTTGTGCTTCCCGGCAGGCAGATCGCCAAAGCCGAAGGGGGTATCGTTCCAGCCGTGTCCGATGTCGTGGAACATAAGTCCTCTTTTTGCGATCTCCGTTTCCGTCATACGCTTGAACTGTACGATCTGCTCTCGGGTAATAGGCTCGGGGCGACGGTTCTTATCGTTAAAGGTATGATTGTAATAGCGTTCGTAATAGGTATCGGGAACGAAAAATTCCAGCATGTATACATTCATTTCAAGCTTGGCATAGAAGTCTGCCGCGTCGATCATACATCTCTGGCTTTCGGTGCCTTCGTTGCAAAACCCGCGGAAACGGTGGTCTGCCATCTTGTGGTATTTTACGCTTTCGATCTTCTTTACGGGAACATAGTCACCGTCAATACCGGGGTAAAGCCAGCGGCAACCGTTTTCTCTCAAAAAGCGATATACGGCAAAGAGTACGCTTCTGGGGTTGGAGCCTGCCAGAATGCCGCCCTTTTCATCGGCGTCAACGTGGATCACGTCGTCAAGGACTGCATCTTCGCCCTCAAAGGGGAGACCGAAATCCTCCAGAAGTCCCAGACGGAAGCCGTCT
>JAZUOK010000097.1:0-3215 GCA_045604665.1 Eubacteriales bacterium
TCTGTGGTTTTCAAATTCAATGGAACACATGGAATGAGTAATCCCCTCAAGAGCATCCTGAATCGGATGAGCAAAGTCATAAAGAGGATAAATGCACCACTTATCACCTTGTCTGTGATGGGAGGTGTGTGCAATTCTGTAAATGGCAGGATCACGCATATTCATATTGGGTGAGGACATATCGATCTTTGCTCTCAGTGTGCAGGATCCATCTTCAAACTCACCGTTTTTCATTCTTTCAAATAAAGAAAGATTCTCTTCAACACTGCGCTCGCGGTAAGGGCTGTTTTTACCGGGTTCGGTGAGGGTTCCGCGATACGCTCTCATCTCTTCGGCGCTCAGATCGCAAACATAGGCGTCGCCCTGGCGGATCAGCTGCACAGCAAATTCATAGCACTTTTCAAAATAGTCAGAGCCGTAAAAAACACCGCCGGTAGGCTCTGCGCCAAGCCACTTCAGATCCTCGTAAATGCTCTGAACATATTCATCATCCTCTTTAGCAGGATTGGTATCGTCATAACGAAGATTGAAAAGACCGCCGTATTGCTTTGCGAGCATAGCATTGATATAAATCGCTTTTGCACTGCCGATATGAAGATATCCGTTGGGTTCCGGGGGAAATCTTGTGTGGAGTTTTTCAATGACGCCGTTTTTCAAATCATTTTCAATAATTTCCTGAAGGAAATTTGAGCTTGTATTTTCTTCCATAGTTTACTCCTTAACCATTTACCATTTCTTTTGCTTTTTTAAGTCTTTCAATTACTTTTTCTTTCCCGAGAATCTTCATAACAGAACAAAGATCCGGAGATGCGGCTTTTCCGGTTACGGCAATTCTGAGAACCATACTGATGTCGCCTACATGACCTTTATACAGTTCGGGATTCGCTTTATATTCCTTCGGTTTTGCTGCAAAGCCCATATCTGTTGCAAGCTTTGTAATTTTTTCAAACCAAACATCGCTTTCGTCATTTTCATCAAAAAGCACCTGATAAGAATCGAGAATGGAAAGAACATCCTCTTTTATAACATTTTCAGGCATCAGATCTTTATTTTCAAACAGATCATCGTAAAAGAATCCGAGATAATCGCGAATTTCGCTCCAGGTACCAATGTCTTTACGAGGCTTGTTGCCGCCGCGACCGATGGAGAAGATCTTCAAGGCTTTTTCCTTATCTGACAAAAGCAAAGTATAAAGCTTCTCATCAAATTCCTTTGTCCAGTTCAGAACCTCATCATAAACCTCTTCGGATGTCATTTTGCTGATCACATTTTTAGAAACATCGCAAAGCTTCATGTAGTCAAAAAGAGAACCGGCAGGATTCATCTTTTTATAAGAAAAAGGAAATTCGCTTGCAGAAACATCGGGATTTGCTCTTCTCCAATCCTCAAAATTGGAGTTAAGAATGGTAAGAATGTATTCATAAACAGAGCGAATGGGAAATCCGGCTGCTTTATAATAAGTCAAAGCGAGTTCGGGATCTTTCCTCTTGGATAATTTTCTTTTGCTAGTTCCGTCCATTTTCATTAAAGGACCGATATGCAAATATTTGGGAATCTTAAATCCAAGAGCACGGAAGAGCTGTAGATGGAAAGGCAAGGTAGAAAGCCATTCATCGCCACGAACAACATGGGTCGTATGCATTAAGTGATCGTCAACAGCGTGAGCGAAATGATAAGTGGGAATTCCGTCGGATTTCAGCAAAACATGGTCAATATCATTTTCGGTCAGTTCCATATTTCCCTTGATCAAATCGGTAAAACGAATTTTGTTCTCAATGGAACCGGTTGAACGAAAACGGAGAACCCAAGGCATGTCCTTGGAAAGAGCTTCTTTGATCTCGGAAAGTGAGGCATCTCTCCATTTTGCCCATTTTCCATAATAACCGAAGTTCTCTTTCAAGCTTTCTTGTTTTGTATGGATCTCAGAAAGTTCCTCTTCCGTACAAAAACAAGGATAAGCCAAGCCTTCCAGCAGAAGTTTTTTTGCAAAAACATGATAAATATCTTTTCTTTGGCGCTGACGGTAAGGACCGTAATTTCCAAAGTCACCGTCAAGGGTTGCGCCTTCGTCAAAAACGATTCCGTAATGAGAAAGAGATTCGATCAAGGTTTCAATCGCGCCGGGAACTTCCCTTTTTGCATCGGTATCTTCTACACGCAAAAAAAGAACACCTTCCGATTGATGACACATTCTTTCGGAAGTCAGACCTTGAACAAGGTTACCAAGATGGACAAAGCCCGTGGGACTCGGTGCCATTCTGGAAACAACAGCCCCCTCTTTTAGTTCGCGAGGCGGAAACTGTGCTTCAATCTCCTCAGGCGTTGATATAACATGAGAAAATAAAATCTCAGAAAGTTCTTTTCTCTCTTCTGCCGTTAACTGATTGCGATTCATATAAAACCTACCAAATTTCATTTTGATTATTTATTATACTATATTTTACCAATCATTACAAGAGTTAAACCGATAAAAAGTTGCCATGAAATCAAACTTTTAACTATAAAAAATAATGATAACAGCAATAAAATTGTAAAATAAATGTAAATTGATAATTTTTTGTTGAAATAACAAAAATAATATTGTAAAATAATAGGTGATTTTTATTTTAAGGAGGACACTTTATGACAATCCCAAGTTGGTTTGTGATTGTAATGGGAATGGGCACTGTTTTCATTGGTCTTATTTGCATTGTACTGCTTTGTAAGATTCTCGGAGCTATTTGTTCCCTGTTCGATGGCAAATCTTCCGATTCTAAAGAAATCGGCACGCCTGAAGCACAAGCTGTTTCTGCTCGCCAGACTGTAGCACCGGCATTTTCCAACAGACAAGAAGTCGTTGCTGTTATCGGCGCTGTAATCGCAGAAGAATGCGGCGTAGATGTGGAAGCAATTCGCATCAAATCCATTAAAAGAATTTAAGAAATTTTAGGAGAAGAAAAAATGAAAAAATATCGTGTAAATGTTAACGGAAATACTTACGAGGTTGAAATCGAATTGATCGACAGCGCCGAGGCTGCTTCTGCACCTGCCACTGCTGCTCCTGCTCCCGAATCACCTGCTGCTCCTGCACCTGACGCTGCAGCTCCCGTTTCCGGCGAAGGCGAAAGCATCAATGCACCTATGCCCGGTACCATCCTTGCAGTAAATGTTGCACCCGGTCAGAATGTTAAAAAGGGTGATGTCCTCTTTATTCTTGAAGCAATGAAAATGGAAAA
>JAZUOK010000098.1:0-4951 GCA_045604665.1 Eubacteriales bacterium
CGCTTGGCCTCCGACTTAGGGGGTTGGGGCTGGTTCCGATCGACATGATCACTGCATCTACATCCAGAACAAATTCACTGCCTTCTACCGGAATGGGTCTGCGACGGCCTCTTTCGTCCGGCTCGCCAAGCTCCATTTTGATGCACTTCATACCGGTAACAAAGCCGTTTTTGGGGTCTCTTGGGTCTTCCGGATTGTTGTAACCGAGGATCTCTACAGGGTTATTGAGAAGGCGGAAATCAATCCCTTCTTCAATGGCATGCTCTACCTCTTCCCTTCTTGCAGGAAGCTCCTCCATGGAACGGCGGTATACGATATATACCTTTTCCGCACCCAGGCGCAGTGCTGTTCTTGCTGCGTCCATGGCAACATTACCGCCGCCGACTACGGCTACCTTGCCGCCCTTCATAATGGGGGTGTCGGGGCTTTCCTTGTACGCCTTCATCAGATTGCTTCTGGTCAGATATTCGTTGGCGGAATAAACGCCCTTCAGGCTTTCTCCGGGAATACCCATAAAGTTGGGAAGTCCTGCGCCGGAGCCGATAAAGACTGCTTCAAAGCCCATATCAAACAGCTCGTCAACGGTCAATGTCTTTCCGATCACCACATTGGTTTCTACCTTGACCCCGAGCTTTTTCAGTCCTTCCACTTCCTTTGCCACAATGGCCTTGGGAAGACGAAATTCGGGAATACCGTAAACCAAAACACCGCCTGCGGTATGGAGGGCCTCAAATACAGTAACTTCAAATCCGCTCTTTGCAAGATCCCCTGCACAGGTAAGACCGGAGGGGCCGGAGCCTACAACGGCAACCTTGTGTCCGTTGGACAAGGGCTTTTCCACCTCTTCCCCTGCAAAGGTATTATGCCAATCCGCAACGAATCTTTCCAGTCTTCCGATTCCCACAGACTCACCCTTGAGTCCCCGAACGCATTTGGATTCGCACTGGGTCTCCTGAGGACAAACTCTTCCGCAAACCGCAGGGAGAGAAGAGGTTTTTGCAATGATCTGATAGGCTTCTTCAAATTCACCTTCCTTGATCTTTGCGATAAAGGCAGGGATGTGGATATTTACAGGACAACCGCTGACACAGGGCATATTTTTACATTCCAAGCATCTCTGTGCCTCTTCGATCGCCATTTCTTCCGTATAACCCAAAGCCACTTCTTCAAAATTGTGTGCTCTTACCTTGGGGTCCTGGCTGGGCATGGGACATCTTTTAGGAGTCATATTTGCTTTTGCCATTATTTTGCCTCCTTTTTGAACAAATTACAGGTGTTTTCATAAGCGTGGCGTTCAAAGTCGCCGTACATTCTGCCGCGGCTCATAGCCTCATCGAAATCGATCTCATATCCATTGAAATCAGGACCGTCCACGCAGGCAAATTTCGTCACCTTTTTACCGTCTTGGTTGAGGGTCAGTCGGCAGCCGCCGCACATACCCGTTCCATCGATCATAATGGGGTTCATGGAAACCGTAACAGGCGTGCCAAAGGGCTTTGCGGTCAGAACCACAAATTTCATCATAATAAGGGGGCCGATGGTGATGATCATATCGAACTTCTCGCCGCCCTCCAGCATTTCCTTCAAGGGAACGGTAACATTTCCGTGTTCCCCGTAGGAGCCGTCGTCGGTCATCACACGCATATTTTTGGAGCAAGCGCGGAACTCGTCCTCCAGGATCAGAAGATCCTTGTTTCTGAAACCGATGATGCTGGTTACCTCAGCTCCCAGTTCATGAAGCTTTTCTACAATGGGAAGGGCAATGGCGCAGCCCACACCGCCGCCTACCACGCATACCTTTTTCAGACCCTTTAAGTGGGTTGCAACGCCCAGAGGTCCTACAAAGTCCTGAATATACTCCCCTTCCTTCTTTTCGGAGAGCTTTTTGGTGGTTCCGCCCACGATCTGGAATATGATCTTGACCGTTCCCTGTTCGGGATCGGTTCCTGCTACCGTCAAGGGGATTCTTTCTCCCTCTTCATCCACTCTCAGAATAATGAACTGCCCCGGCTGGGCTTTCTTTGCTACCAGCGGTGCTTCAATTTTCAACTGTACCACCGTGGGGTTCAGTTCTTTTCTTTCAATGATCTTATACATTTCTTTTCGCCTTTCTGTGGAAGCCCACATATTCATGCCGCCTTTTCTTTTTCACGGCACACTGCCTCATTATACTTTTTTAGTATACTACAAAAAAACATCCCACGCAAGAATAATTTTTTTATACAGCCTTATCCCAAGAGATATAGTTCACCCTCAAAAAAAGCACTCCGAAAACGAAAAAAATCCCCCTTCGTTGTCATAACTCAAATGAGATCTATCGGCAAAAAGGCAAGGGCAACCGCAAAAACAAGTGCCGGCAAAAGATTTGCCACACGGATCTTTTTCCCGAATACCAGATTGATCCCCACACAGAAAATGAGGATATCTCCCACCACCGAAAGGTGCAAAAGTGCCGTTTCTGTCATAATGGGACGGATCAAAACGGAAAGACCCGTCACACCGCCCTGAAGGATTGCCACGGGAATGGCAGAAAAGATCGTGCCCTTCCCCATGGATGCGGCCATTACCATAATAATGATAAAGTCTAAAATCGCCTTGGTCACAAGCACCGTCAAGTCCCCGTACAGTCCGTCGTTGATAGCGCCTACAATGGCCATAGCGCCGATACACACCGTAAAAGAAGCATTTAAAAAGCCTTCAATAAAGCTTTTATCTCCCGTGCTTTTTGTCTTTTCCCTGAGCCATGTGCCAAAACGCTCAAACGCCCCTTCAATATTGATCACTTCCCCCAAAACTGCCCCAAGGCAAAGAGAAAGTATGATCAAAAAGGCACCGCCGGAAACCACCTTCCCGTCACTGACCGAAAGCATTCCTTCCAGCGCACCTGCCGCACCGATAAAGATCACCGCAAGACCGCAGGCCACGCCCAAGCTCTCCCGATGCCTCTCACCGATCATCTTCCCGAATATCATTCCAAAAAGACCGCCCAAAACAATCGCGGCCACATTGATCACCGTACCAAGTCCGTACATAAATCCCGTCTTTCCTTTCCAGTTTCAAACACTTCCCAAAATTCTACCACACCCCTGCCCTTTTTTCAACAAAAACCGCGCAAATCAAAAAACATTCTTTCTAAAAACCTTTACAAGAAAAAGAGAAAAGCCGCACAAAGTGCGGCTTTATGCATTATTCTGTTTTGCGGTGTTGATGTGCTTGACTCAGCAATATCAGTCAAAATCCTCCCAACGCCATTTTTCCTGCCAGTGGATGCGCGGCACACCGTCTTCAAACCGGATGGGCAGCCACACATAACGGGCGTTCTTGGTATTGCGTGATGTCCATTCACGCTCGTTGAAGGTTTTGATTGGGTTTTCAGGGCGATAACGCTGAGCAAAGGTCTCTACAATATTGGGAAGATTATCGGGCAGGTTGATCAGCCAACGGTCCGCCATGGCAATGAAAAGGTTTTCCTTTTTGGGATGCTTGAAGATGCAGCTGATCTGGCTGTCAAAAGAGGTTTTCTTGGCATCGCCCACATGGGGATCGCCGAGCACGCGCCATTCACCCATTACAGAATCCGCCACCGCAACCTCAGAGGGGTTGGGGAACTTCGCCGTTGTACCCGAGGTGATCATATAGAGCTTGCCCTTGTGTGTGAACAGGGCGGGAGCTTCACGGATGTAAGGGGGATAACCGTTGTGGAAATAGCTGTTGTGCGGCTCCTCACAGGAGAGATAATCCTCCGAGAGAGGGGCGATGATCAATTCGGTATGGGGCTTATCGTAAATGATATAAGCTCGATCCCCTTCCTTCCAAAAGTCAAAATCACCCAGCTCATAGCCGTTGGGCAGATAGCCGCTTTTGACGATCTCAAAAGGACCCTTGATGGATTTCGATACTGCAATGGTAGCGGTACACTCCTTGGCGTAAGGCGATCTCATCACCTTGATCCACATCACATAAAGGCCCGTCTTTTCGTTGTAGAGAATATGCGGACGGTCCATTTTGGAATTGAAGTACATCGGGTGCGTCGTGTCTGTCAGTTCCGGGGGAAGGATAATGCCCTCACTCTGCCAGTTGTACAGATCTTTAGAAGAATAAAGCCGCACACCCCAATGCCAAACCTCCCATTCGGTTTCGGATTTTTCCTTATTTTCACCGTACCAATAGAAGGTGTCATTTTCATAAAACATATAGCCTGCGTGGGCCTGAATCAAATTGCCGTCGGTATCCCGCCATTCGCGGCCGGGATAAAAAGCGTCGTAAGTCATGTGCTGCTGCCTCCTTATATTGAGTACCCTTATTATAGTCTTTTTCGGCTTCGCGCGCAAGGGCAAATCCTCTTTTTTTGTTTTTTCAAATGAAATATTTTGGCCTCTGGAGTGGGACCCCTACCACAACGAGCCACGCTCGCCGGTCTCATAACCGAGAGCATATGCGCAAATCCAACTCTCTACAGGCAAAAAAATAGCAGCCGCTAAAGCGACTGCATTTTTTGGCAAGTTGTACCGATTTAGATATCGGTGTGAAGCAATTCGATAAATTGTAGTTTATCAGACAATAACTGTCCTACACTCTAAAAGCCCTTGATATTACTGTTTTTTTCGTCAATTACAAACTCAACTGTTATGTATTTTCCCTTGTTTTTGCCCTTATGAGCGAAAATAAGGGAAACTTTTTATATCTAACCGCCAACTACCTTATCGAGCAGTCGTGCGGAAGTACGCTTCGCCTCTCTTGTAGAGTGAGCGTAGATATTCATCGTGGTACTGACACCAGAGTGACCTAAAAGCTCCTGCATATCCTTCGGCGCTGCTCCGTTTGAGAGCAGATTACTTGTGAATGTGTGGCGCAGTTGGTGGAAATGAAACCCGTCGAGACCTTCTACCTTTTGGCTTGCTCGTTTGCAAAGTCGGATTCGTAGCCATGTCGTTCTGTGAGCCAAGGAGTT
>JAZUOK010000099.1:0-5456 GCA_045604665.1 Eubacteriales bacterium
CAGAAGCAGATCATGAAAGACACCCACGATTCTTCTCCCGCTGCAGCAGAGCAGTACGGTCTTGGTTACAACCTGGTAGCAGGCGCTAACATTGCAGGCTTCAAGAAGGTTGCAGAAGCAATGATGAGCCAAGGTGTAGTCTGATTTTATAAAAATTGTATAAAAACACTAAAAAATCCACCCATTTGGGTGGATTTTTTTCGGAATTTACAAAAAATTCATACTAAAAATTCGGTTATCCTTTATAATTGAGAAAAAGTAAGGGGTGATTGTATGAATAAAAAGAAGATTGTGATTATCGCCGTATCTGTGGTTTTGGGTCTTGCACTCATCGCCGGCGGTGTTTTGGCTTTGTTTCATTTTCTTGAATTTGATGATGAAGTCGAATATGTTGAAAAAACATATACCTATGAAGAAGCCATGGATATTCTTGATAGCGGTGATAAAAAAGAAGGAATTGCTGCATTAAGAACTGCAAAAGGCTCTGATGCTGAGAAAAAACGCAAAGAACTTTATACTTCCATTTACGGTGAGGAATTTTATAATTCGATTCAAAATGCAAAAGTTGGGGATGTGATCAACTTTGGCCATTTTGATCAGGATGATAATTATAACAACGGAAAAGAACCGGTTGAGTGGGTTGTGCTTGATAAAAAAGAAGACGGCAAGCTGCTGCTTCTTACAAAATATGCCATCGAATGTGTTCGTTATCACAAAAAAGCGGTTCCCATTACATGGGAAGAGTGCTTTATTCGCAGTTGGCTCAATGACGGTTTTATTAAGGATTGCTTTACGGAAGAAGAAAGCTGGATCATTCCTACCACTTATGTAAAAAATGATGACAATCCCAAGTACGGAACAGAGGGCGGCAATGATACATTTGATCAAGTATTTTTGCTCTCTATTGAAGAAGCAGATCGTTATTTTGAGGATAATCTTGCCAGGAAAACTTCTGCAACAGAAACGGCAAAGCTTCATTTTGCCTATTCCGATCCTTTTAACAATACCGCTTGGTGGCTCCGCTCTCCCAGTTTTCAGCCTGATATGGCTGCTCTTGTAGCAGACGACGGAGACCTTTATGACGGCGCTTTCCATAAAGTAACTGAGCTTTATATCTCCACAAGACCTGCTCTTTGGATCGATCTTTCTTAATAAGCCTTAATAAAAAAGAGGTTGCGATTGCAACCTCTTTTTTGTTATTTCTGTATGGAAATCATATTCAAATGCTCAAGGGTGAAGGTGGCCTTTTTACCGACACCGTTCCGAATTGCACTTGAGTAGGAGCGAATTTTTGTACCGAAATCTGAAACGCTGGCACTGTCAAGAGAAAGCTTTGGGATGCCCTCGTCACTTCCTGCCCCTGAAATGGGGAAGACTTGAATTTGCCCCGGCACTACATTTTGATTTTCATCCAAAGAAAAAGCTTGTTGGAATAAGAAAGCATTGTCATCGCCGCTTCCTTTTGAGAAAAGGTTTCCGGGGGAGTAAACAATGTTCACACCGTTGTATTGTTCAATTGCCTGCATGGTACCGGGGAAGGAACCAAGCACAAGATTTGCACCATTATCAACCGCTGCTCTTGCGGTCAAGACCTGTGAAGTACAAGTGTTCCATGCTTCCTTTAAATTTGTTATCCAATTGAAGTGAACAACCACTAGCTTCGCACCGGCATTTTTTGCTGTTTCAATATCTCTTTTCGGAATTTCGGAGTAGGTTAAATTTTTGTTGGATTTTACATCCTCAACAATATCATAACTAAGGTAAGCGATGGTTCCCAAAGAAGTTTGGTGATAAGTGATCGTGCTTTCGTCTGAAAAGAGAAGATCCTCGGATTTTAAAGCAGATTTTGTGTCTTCTTTTCCTTTTTCACCGAAAGTATTTAATCCGGGGTCGGTAACGGAAATGACATTGATCCCACCCTTTTTCAAAAGCTTTGCATAAGAGGGAAGACCTTTGACGGCACTGTGATTTTCACTGTCATTGAAAGCTTCCGTCAGGGGAACGGAGAGATTTGCAAAACTGGATGAATCGGTCGAAAGGACAGAGGATAGAGAATACAAAGGATAAGCGCGGTCTTTGTTTAGTTGCAGGGAATGGAAACTGTTTTCTTTATCTGCATCAAGGAGAGTATCACCGGGGCGCATATTGCCGCCGAAGGTGAGGAGGATGGAACCTGTATTCTTTTGATATTGCAAACGGTAAATTGCCAGTAGTGCGAGTGTCGTCTTTCCGTTTGGATCTGTATCAAATTTAGGGTAGTACATGGGGGTGTTCGGATCGTTTTCATCCAGCGTTTCGGCTACATCTGCAGGGAAGGCGTTTTCAAGTTCAACTAGGATTTTGGAAACTCTGGATGAGAAATCGGCAGAGGAAGAAAACGGTGTTGAAGAAATATCTTGAAAAATCTCAGATATTTTGGTAAAATAGCTTGCGCCGTAGTAATCCTTCAGCTCGTTTTTCAGAAAATCTGCGGATTTTGAAAATCGAGTTACAAGAGCAGAGAATTCGGTTTCGTAATTGTTCTTTCCGCCGTAAGCAAGACTCTCGAGCAGATTTTCCGCATCGTGTGCAGTGCTGATCACATAAGCTCTTGAAACATCTGCATTATCTAGGCCCTGAACTTCTTCTGTTAATTTGTGCTCCGTATCCTCGTTTGGTTTTTTCACCTCGGTTGGAGCTTTGATCAAAAGCCAAAGGGAGGCAAAAATCACAACAAGTCCAAGCAATATACTGATGATTTTGGATCTCATAGCAATCTCCTTATAAAGATAGATAAGCTTTTTATTCAATAATAAGTGTATCCATTATACAACAAGTGATAGCTTTTTTCAACTGTTTTTTTAAACTCATTCTTTAATTTTATAAAGGAAATGGTAATATGTCAGATAAGAAAGAAAATCCGCACGCCGGTCACAGAGCAAAATTAAAAAAGCGTTTTTTGCTTCAAGGCTTGGATAGCTTTGAGGATCACAATATTCTTGAATTGATCTTGTTTTTCGCTATTCCAAGAAGAGACACAAATGTGATTGCTCATAATCTGTTGTCGAGATTCGGCAGCTTTTCCCGCGTTTTTGAAGCTTCTGTTGATGAGCTTTGCAGTGTGGACGGTATCGGAAGACATGCTGCGGAATTGATTAAGACCTATCCTGCAGTTGCGAAAAGATATTACAGAGACCGCTTTAAGGAAGAAAAGAAACTTCCGGAATACCATCATTTAGGTCAAGATCTTGTTTTGGAATTTGCCGGCGTTGACCATGAACAAGTGATCGTGCTTTTTTATGATAATTCTTTGGGATTTCGAGGCCAGGTGAAATTGCACGAAGGGGATATCAATTCTGTCTCTTTTTCTTTTCGCAAGGTTTGTGATGAAACGCTTCAACACAATGCATCCTATGTGATTGTAGCTCACAATCATCCTCGTGGACTTCCCATTGCTTCTGCCGAGGATCTGAGTACCACTTCCAGACTCCAGAGCTTTTTGGCTCAGATGAATGTAACTTTGATCGACCATTTTATTATTGCGGAAGGGCATTATTCCAGTATTCAAAAATCCGCTTTTTATACGGTATATCAAACATTAAAAGAGAAAAATGAGGTTTTTCAAGAAAGAAAATTCAATGAGTAAATGCAAGCTTTTTTGCTTGCATTTATTTTTTCGGTATTCAAACAAAAAATATCGATGTTTTTTTGATATTTTATGCTTTTTGACCACCCGAAAACTGTTGACAAAGGTCGCTTTTGGTAGTATAATTTTTCAAATGGTATTTTGGCTTTACTTGATATGAAATTTTGTTCTTTTTATGTATCAAGAATTGAGAAAGGGGTAAATTATGTATCAGAAGAAAATAGTTGATCTTTCTTTGGTTAAAAACTTTTCCCCTGAAACCTATTCCCTCATCGAGGGGTCTTTTTTGACCGCTTGCGGAAGCGGTAATGTTGTCGCCTTTCCCGGCTTTTGCGATGTGCATGTGCATTTTCGCGAGCCGGGTTTTTCTTATAAAGAGACGATTTTATCCGGATCACTTTCTGCCGCTGCCGGCGGATATACTTCGGTTTGTACGATGCCGAACTTAAACCCTGTTCCTGATTCTATGGAAAATCTTACGATTCAACTTGATCAGATCAAAAAGGATGCCGTAATCTCTGTTACTCCTTACGGTGCGATCACCGTAGGCGAAAAGGGAGAGGTCCTTTCCGAAATGGAAAAGATGGCAGAGCATGTCATTGCTTTTTCCGACGATGGCAGAGGCGTTCAGTCCGATGAACTGATGGCAGAAGCAATGAGAAGAGCAAAAAAACTCGGTAAAATGATTGTTGCTCATTGCGAAGTGAATGCCTTGCTAAACGGCGGATATATTCATGACGGTGTCTATGCAAAAATGAACGGGCACAAAGGTATTTGCAGTGCAAGTGAATATGAGCAGATCAAAAGAGATCTGGACCTTGTTTCAAAAATCGGTTGCTCCTATCATGTATGTCATATTTCCGCCAAGGAAAGTGTTGCACTGATTCGGGAAGCAAAAAATGCCGGGCTTGATGTGAGCTGCGAAACCGGTCCTCACTACCTTGTTCTTGATGACAGTGATCTAAAAGAAGAGGGGAGATTTAAAATGAATCCGCCTTTGCGTGACAAAAGCGACAGAGAAGCGCTTTTGGAGGGAATCCTCGACGGAACCATCGATATGATTGCTACGGATCACGCTCCCCATAGTATTGAGGAAAAGAGCAAAGGACTTTCCGGCAGCGCGTTTGGAATTGTCGGACTTGAAACTGCTTTCCCCGTTCTTTATACACATCTTGTGAAAAAGAATGTTTTATCTCTTGAAAAGCTTATGGATCTTTTATCTAAAAATCCAAGGAAGCGGTTTGGTATTCCAATAGGCGAGGAATTTTCTGTTTGGGATCTGGATCAAGAGATTATTGTGGATCCCGATCGGTTTTTATCGAAAGGCAAAGCGACACCTTTTGAAGGGGATCGGCTTTTTGGAAAATGTCTTGCTACCGTTTTTAACGGTAAGATCGTTTATCAGTCTAAATAAGTTTTTTGTTGTTTGCGGAGGTATTGAAATGGCAAAACGCACGGATCTTAAAAAAATTCTTATCATCGGTTCCGGCCCGATCATTATCGGACAGGCTGCGGAATTTGATTATGCAGGTACTCAGGCTTGCCTCGCGTTGAAGGAAGAAGGGTATGAGGTTGTTTTATGCAACTCCAATCCTGCCACCATTATGACAGATACAACTATTGCTGATAAGGTTTATATGGAGCCCTTGACACTGGAATATATTGCGAAAATCCTTCGCTACGAGCGTCCCGATGCGATCGTTCCCGGTATCGGCGGTCAGACAGGCTTAAACCTTGCAATGCAGCTTGAGAAGAAGGGCATTTTGAAAGAATGCGGTGTTGAACTTCTCGGTACCAGCAGTGAAAGTATTGAAAGAGCCGAGGACAGAGA
>JAZUOK010000100.1:0-3085 GCA_045604665.1 Eubacteriales bacterium
GCCATGATAAAGCCGAACTCGCTGATCTTGGCGTATGTGGAAAGGTAGGAGATCAGACCGATATTGGGACCTTCAGGGGTCTCAACGGGACACATTCTGCCGTACTGGGTGTAGTGTACGTCACGAACCTCGAAGGAAGCTCTGTCACGGGACAAACCGCCCGGACCCAGGGCCGAAAGACGACGCTTGTGGGTCAGTTCCGACAAGGGGTTGTTCTGATCCATAAACTGAGACAAGGGAGAAGAACCGAAGAACTCCTTGATCGCGGAGATCACAGGACGCACATTGATCAGTGCCTGAGGCGTTACGGATTCGGTATCCTGAATGGTCATTCTCTCTTTTACGATCTTGTCCATTCTGGAGAAGCCGATGCGGAGCTGGTTCTGAAGGAGCTCACCTACGCAGCGAAGTCTTCTGTTGCCCAAATGGTCAATATCGTCATCTGTGCCGATTCCGTGGGAAAGGGCAAACAGATAGTTCACGGAAGAATAAATGTCTTCACGGGTAATGTGCTTAGGAACAAGCTCATCCTTTCTTTCACGGATGCGCTCGATTCTCTCTTCCTCGGATTCGGTCTCTGCCAAAATCTCACCGAGAACGGAAAGTTTTACCATTTCCTTGATGCCTGCAGCCTTGCAAGCTTCGTCGGAAATAAAGAGGTTCATGGGAACCATACCGTTGGAGAATACCTTTACTTCCTTGCCGTCTTCCGCAACAACGGTAAGCTTTGTGATACCGTTTTTGTTCAGGCTCTCTGCCTTTTCAGCGGTAAGCACCTCACCCTTTTCAAAGATCACTTCACCGGTAAGTTCGGATACAGCAGGGGCTGCCAAGGTCAGACCGGTCACTCTCTTTGCAAGGGAAAGCTTCTTGTTGTACTTATATCTGCCCACTGCGGAAATATCGTAGCGGCGGGGATCAAAGAAGAGGTTGTTTACCAGATTCTGGGCACTTTCCACCAAAGGCGGATCGCCGGGGTTGAGTCTTCTGTAAAGCTCTTTCAGTGCCTCTTCGTAGCAGGTGGTGTTGTTGTTCTCTGCGGTAGCGGAGATCATATCCTTATCCATGGTGAGAAGAAGCATCGCATCTTCGCCGAACATCTCCTTCAATTCCGCATCGGTGGAAACACCGAGAGCACGAACAAGAATGGTAACGGGCATTTTTCTGTTCTTATCGATACGAACATAGAAAATGTCGTTCTGATCGGTTTCGTACTCCAGCCAAGCGCCGCGGTAAGGAATTACCGTGGTGGCATAGGTGATCTTGTCACCCTTCTCCTGCAATCTCTGATAGTAGATGCCGGGAGAACGCACGATCTGAGAAACGATAACGCGTTCTGCACCGTTGATCAGGAAGGTACCGTTTTCGGTCATCAAGGGGAAATCTCCCATGAAGATCTCCTGCTCCTTGATCTCGCCTGTGATCTTGTTGGTCAGACGAACGGTCACGCGCAGAGGAACCGCGTAGTTTACATCTCTTTCTTTGCACTCTTCAATGGAATACTTGGGGGTCTTGTCCACCGTGTAATCCACAAAGTCAATGAGAAGGTTTCCGGAATAGTCCACAATGGGAGAAATGTCACGGAGAACCTCTGCAAGACCTTCGTTCAGAAACCAATCGAAGCTCTCCTTCTGAATCTCAATCAGATTCGGAAGCTGTAAGGGCTCATCGTTCTTGGCAAAGCTGTAACGAATGCCGGTTCCGCATTTCTGGGGATGGGTCATCAACATAAAGTAACCTCTCCTTCATAATTTTTATGTCCTTGGGGCATCTTTTCTTTTCCCAACGGCAAAAAACCGGGCAGTCATTATATATAAGGAAAAGAATTTTGGAAATTTTACATTTGAATGTAGAAAATGTTTACAGAAATTTTCCATTTCTTTACATGTGTTTCACAAACAAAGAGGCAAAAGACCACGATACCGCCATTATAGTGCAGTTTATAATAATATCACAAGTTTTTTTTCCTGTCAAGGGGCAAATTTCACATTTTTCCTCATTTTTCTTTCGTTGACTTTGATGAAAAAGAAGGGTATAATAGGACTATCAAGTACAAGGAGAAATCCATGGAACAAAACGCCGTTCAAAATGAAATTCTTTCCTTAAGAGAGGAGCTTTCGCGCCTCTCCTATGAATACTATGTTTTGGATGCCCCCACCAAAAGCGATTATGAGTATGACATGCTCTATAAAAAATTGGAAAAATTGGAACAAGAGCATCCCGAATTTCACGACCCTCTCTCCCCTACCTGCAGAGTGGGCGGTGCAGTATTGGAAAAATTTGAGAAATACGAGCATGCCGTTCCCTTGAAAAGTCTTTCCAATGTATTCTCCAAGGAGGAGCTTTTCGATTTTCTGGACGGCATCCGCAAAACCGTAGAAAATCCTCTTTTTGCGGTAGAATATAAGATCGACGGTCTTTCCGTTGCACTGGAATACAAAGACGGAAAGTTTTTCCGCGGTGCCACCCGAGGAAACGGCCTTGTGGGCGAGGATGTTACGGAAAACTTAAAGACCATCCCCTCCATCCCCCTTATACTGAAAGAAAAGGTAGAACATCTGATCGTCAGAGGCGAGGTCTTCATGCCCAAGAAAAGCTTTCATCGCTTAAACGAGGAAAAGGAGCTTTTGGGCGAGGCGCTTTTTGCCAATCCAAGAAACGCCGCCGCAGGATCCCTCCGCCAGCTTTCCAGTGCCGTTTGTGCAAAGCGCGGTCTTGATATTCTGGTGTTTAACATTCAAACGGTTACGGGAAAGCATTTTTCCACCCACGAAGAGAGCCTGAATTGGCTGTCCCGGATCGGCTTTAAGGTTTCCCCTTTCAAGGTGCTGAAAGAGAATGAAGAAATTTTTGCAGAGATCACTGCAAGAGGAGAAGGCCGCGAGGCTCTTTCCTTTGATATTGACGGAGCGGTGATCAAAACAAACGATTTTCACCAAAGAGAAGAGATGGGCGAGCTTCCCCACGCCCCCAAATGGGCCATCGCTTATAAATATCCCCCGGAAGAAAAAACAACAAAGCTTCTTGGTATTACGATCCAGGTAGGCAGAACCGGCGTTCTCACGCCTGCTGCCGAACTTGCACC
>JAZUOK010000101.1:0-2784 GCA_045604665.1 Eubacteriales bacterium
TAGAAATATGATATTGTGGAGGGACTATGAAACCGAAATACAAAAGAGTATTGCTGAAACTTTCCGGAGAAGCTTTGATGCAAGGAGGCGCACCCGGCTCCATTTATAATTTTGATCTTTTGAATGTGATCTGTTCTAAGATCAAGGACTGTGTAGATATGGGGGTTGAGGTAGCACTTGTCGTTGGTGCAGGAAATATTTGGCGCGGTAAGCAGGGAACGGATTTTCAAAGAGTTCGCGCAGACCACATGGGTATGCTTGCTACTGCGATCAATGCACTTGCTTTGCAGGATACCTTGGAGCACTTGGGTATTGATGCTCGTGTTCTCAGCGCTGTTGAAATGGAAACCTTTACGGAAACATATATTAGAGAGAAGGCTGTTTCTCATCTCAAGCACGGCAGAGTCGTTATTTTTGCGTGCGGCATCGGCAGTCCCTATTTTTCTACCGATACGGCTGCAGTTCTCCGTGCAAGAGAGATCGATGCGGAGATCGTACTGCTTGCAAAGAACATTGACGCGGTATATACCGCTGACGCCAAGATCGATCCCGATGCCAAAAAATTGGAGCATATCCGCTATATCGATGTTCTCGCACAGAATTTGAAGGTAATGGATACCACCGCTACCAGCTTTTCTATGGACAACAAACTCCCTGTACATGTATTTGGTTTAAATGATCCCGAAAATATTATTCGTGCCGTTATGGGTGAAAAGCTCGGTACGATCGTAGAAGCATAATTTTTTAGGAAAGGAATTTTTGTTATGAAACTCGAAATCAATGTTTACGAAGAAAAAATGAAGAAATGTCTCGCAGCTACCGAAAGAGAGTTTTCCTCTGTTCGTGCAGGCCGCGCCAATGCAAGCATCCTTGATCGTATTTCTGTAGATTACTACGGAACTCCCACTCCCATCAATCAGCTGGCACAGATTTCTACTCCCGAAGCAAGAATGCTTGTGATCACTCCCTGGGATGCAAACTGTACCAAGGATATTGAAAAAGCGATCCTTGCATCCGATCTCGGCATCAACCCTCAGAATGACGGTAAGACCATTCGCCTTTCTTTCCCTCAGCCTACGGAGGAGAGAAGAAAAGAACTCACCAAACAGGTTTCCCGTCTTGCAGAAGAGGGCAAGGTTGCTGTCCGCAATGTCAGAAGAGACGCAATGGATAAGATCAAGGCTATGAAGAAAAACGGTGAAATGACCGAAGATGAGCAGAAAATTTCCGAGAAGGAAGTTCAGGATCTTTCCGACAAGTATGTAAAGAATCTCGACGCCATGGCAAATGAAAAATCCAAGGAGATTATGAGTGTCTGATGGCTACTGATAATACCGGTTGGGAGAAATTCCCGGAAGGACTGAAAAAGCCCCGTCATATCGGCATTATTATGGACGGCAACGGTAGATGGGCAAGAAAAAGAGGATTTCCCCGTCTTGCCGGCCATAAGGAAGGTGCCGAAAATTTCAAGAGGATCGGCGACTATTTGATCGACCTTGATATTGAGGTTTCCACCTTCTATGCTTTTTCTACCGAAAATTGGAAAAGACCCATGGAAGAGGTACAAAATATTCTCTCACTTCTGAAGGATTATCTTTATGAGTGGATGGATATGAGAAAAGACAGAAATATGCACTTCCATTTTATCGGTGATCGTTCTGCTTTTTCTCCTCAGATTCGCGAATTGATGGTGAAGGTGGAAGAGGATTCCAAAATTTATCCGAACCAACTGAACCTTGCATTAAATTACGGCTCCCGTGATGAGCTTTGCAGAGCATTTTCTCTTCTTGCAAAGGAAGGAAAAACCGAGATCACTCCCGAGGATATTTCTGCAAAACTCTATACAGCAGGTCAGCCTGATGTAGACCTTTTGATCCGCACCGGCGGAGAAATGCGTCTTTCCAACTTTATGCTTTATCAGTCTGCTTATGCAGAACTGTATTTTACCGATAAACTTTGGCCCGATGTTAAGAAAAAAGATATTAACGACGCCATTTTATATTTCAACAACCGCGAACGCAGATTCGGCGGTATTATTGAAAGGAAATAGTAATTATGACTCGTATTATTACAGGAATCGTCGGTGTTCTGATTCTGATCCCTGTTTGTATTTTTTCAGGAACCTTTATTTGGCCTTTAGCTGTTACAATTTTTTCTGTGATTGCAACGGAAGAGCTTTTGCGTTGCATCGGTGCACATAAAGAAAGAAAATTTGCGATTCCGGCAAGAATTTTTTCCCTTTTGCCCCTGTTTACCTATCTTTTTGATACAAAATTTCAGCTTATTGATATGTTTCGGTGCATTTTTCTCTTTTCCGCACTTTTCTTCTTTACAGAGCAGTTTATTGCAATGATCAATAAGAATCGATATCCTACAGTCAATCTGTACGCTTTGATCGCTTTGAATTTGTATGTGACCGTTTGTCTGACTGCAATTTCTCAGATCCGCTATATTGATCACGGCAACCAGGAAGGAAAGTACATTTATCTTTTGGTATTTTTTGGTGCTTGGATCTCTGATACTTTTGCTTACTTTACAGGCAGATTTTTTGGAAAAACTCCTCTTGCACCGGAAATTTCTCCCAAAAAGACCGTTGAAGGTTCTGTTGGGGGTGTTATTGCGAATATGATAGTATTTGCAGGATATGCCGCATTTTTAAATGGCGTGTTTGATGTAAATGCAAATATTATTTTCTTTGCGATCCTTGGTGCTCTTTTCTCCGCGGTGGGTCAATTTGGCGATCTGATCGCCTCCGGCATCAAGCGTCATTTCGGTATTAAGGAC
>JAZUOK010000102.1:0-7608 GCA_045604665.1 Eubacteriales bacterium
GTTCAAGCATATCGACGCGAACTGCGTGACGGCCGCCTTCAAACTCGGTATTCATAAATTCGTCAACAAGGTCAAGGGCAATTCCTCTGCCGATCACACGCGCGCCAAAGCATAAAATGTTGGCGTTGTTGTGCTGTCTAGACATACGAACGGAAAAAGGATCGGATGCCACAACCGCGCGTACACCGCTAAATTTATTGGCACAGATGCTCATACCAACGCCGGTACCGCAAATCAAAAAGCCCTTTTCTGCTTTGCCGCTCTGAACATATCGAGCAACTTCTTTTGCAATAATGGGATAATCGTCATCACGCTTAAATTCTTTAAAGCCAAGATCAACATATTCAATGCCAAGCTCATCAAAATGCGCTTTTACCTGATCCTTCAATTCAAAGCCTGCGTGATCTGAACCTAAAACTACCATAATTCATTTCTCACTTTCTTTTTTATTCTTTAAATACTCTCTTTCAGCCTGGGGAATACGAATATATTTCGGCGAAAGAGAATCACAAAAAACAAATTGTTTTTTATTTTCTTCTTGAAGCGCAAGTTTTGCAACACTCGCACCGGACTGTCTGCGAATCTCGATAGGAGCAAGATGCTTCTCAGCCTCCGGATTTTGTTCGGCAAATTTTTCCGCACCGTCTCCCAGAACCACATAATCCTTATCAAAAATTTCTTTATAAATCTCTGTTCCCGGAACGGCGCGATCAGAGCAAAGCCGAATCAATTTACCGCCTTGAACAGAAAACAGCGCGTTATAAAACTCTCCTCTGCGAGCATCCATCACAGGACAAATGATCTTACCTTCAAATTCAGAAGCATTCAGTGCAAGCGCTTCCAAGGTTGAAGCAGAAAAGCAAGGCTTATTCAAAGAAATTGCAAGGCCTTTTACTGTGGAAATTCCGATACGAAGACCGGTGAAAGATCCGGGACCGGTTGAGATCGCGAAGCAGTCAATATCCTTTATGCTTAAATTCTGCTCGTCCAGCAATTCTTTGATCAAGGGAAGAAGAGTTTCGCTATGGGTCAAACCATTTGAGATGGTTCTTTCGGAAAGGATTTTTTTGTCAGAAACCAAAGCTGCACTGCAAACGATGGCTGAAGTATCAATTCCAAGAACCGTCATGAGAAGAAACAATCCTTTCCAAAGTTAGTTTTCTCTTGTTTTCTCCGAGCTTTTCAAAAACAAGTTTCCAATAAGAGCGCGGCAAAAATTCTTCAATATTTTCTGACCATTCGCAGACCGTAATTCCTTTTTTAATTACATCTTCATAACCGGTAGAATAAAGATCATCTTCCGAGGTAATTCGGTACATATCAAAATGGTTTACATTGATATTTTCGCCTTCGTAAACATTTAAAATGGCATAGGTGGGACTGGAAACACGAGCGGAAGGAACCAAAGCACCGACAAAGCCGCGCATAAAAACAGTTTTACCGCTGCCCATATCACCGTAAAGAGCTAAAAAATCGCCGTCTGTACACTGCTCGGCAAGCATCTTTCCGATCTTTTCGGTTTCCAGCTCGCTATCAGAAAAAAATTCTTGCATGATTCCCTCCTAACAGCTAACATTGTAATACATTTTTTGAAAAAATACAAGTATCAATTCATTGATTTGGGTGTAACGATAACGGATTGATGCTTTTTGTAGGTAACAAATCCTGGTTTTGAACCGTTCGGCTTTTTCAGAAAGCGAGCGCTCACAAAATCCACTTCGACACGCGCGGCATTCTTTGCCTCAGAATAGTAGGCAGCAAGAGAAGCCGCAAACTCAATATCTTCATTTTCAAAATCGCGGTCACGCTGGGACACCATTAAAACATGGCTTCCGTGATAGTTTTTTACATGAAACCAAAGATCGTCCTTTTCGGCAATTACAGTAGAGATCGTATCATTTTGAAAATTGTTCATCCCAACATAAACCGTAAATCCGCCGGGTGACAAAACTTTCTTCGGTTTTGGCTTTTCCTTTTTCGCTTGCGGCTTTTTCAAGCTTGAAATCAATCTTCTGCCGTAGCTCCAATGGCTAAGCTCTTGTCTGATTTGAGAAAGATCGGTAGATGTCAGTGCATTATTCAAGCAAGAAGAAATACTGTCAGCGTATTTTAATTCGTCTTTTGCAATTTGAATTTGTTCGCTGATCTGAATCAAGGCATTTTTCTTTTTCTTATATTCGCGATAATACCTTTGCACATTTTGCGTGGGAGTCAGCATTGGGTCAAGAGGAATCGTAACCGTTTGAACGGGAGAAGCGGCATAATCAATTGCTTCTACGCTCTCATCGCCTTTTTTGATCCGATAGATCTCTTGCATCAAAAGATCACCGAGCTTTTTTTTCTCATCGGCATCTTGTGCTTCGGAAAGCTGCATCTCCTGAATCGCAATCTTTTTTTCAAGCCTTTTCTTAAGGTTCTTCAATATCTGTGCAATGTCATTGTAATGCTGCTTTTGTCTTTCACAAAAATTTCTTTTCTGATAAAAGCCTTCAATCGCAGCAGAAACGCTGTCACATTCCAATATAAATGCTTCTTCACCAAACTGACGAATTTTCATAAAGGAGAAATCAAGAGGACTTTCATCTGCTTCCATTGCTTCTTTTGAAGAAAAGATTAAGCACGGAGTAAAGTTTCCGTTTTTAACCAAAGAGACAATTTTTGAAAAAGCGGCCCAGAGATCTTCCATCTCAACATCTAAAACCGTGCCGTCCGCATCACCGCAACTAAGAAAAGCAATCTCCCTGGCAGTAAGCTTTCCAAAACCGAGAAAACGCTTTTGGAAGATCTGATCCAGCCTACTGTCTTTTTGACCGTCCAAAAAAACAGAAAAGAACTTTTCTTTATCACAGGTTAATGGATCGATCCTGTCAAGAGTCGGCATTGGTTCATATTTTACGCCGTTCATAATAATGCGATCAAACTTGGTAGTCAGGTCGTTCTGTCGGAAAGCAGACAGAATTTTCTGATTTTCATCAGCAAAGATCAGATTGGATCCTCTGCCCATCATTTCACAATACAGATATTTTGTTTTAAAATACCCAAGTTCATCTCCGCTGTCAAATGTAAGGCGAATAATGCGGTCAAATCCAAGCTGATCTATCCCCGTTACCTTTGCTCTGGATAAGTTTTTACGAAGGAGCATACACATCATAGGAGGTGTTGCGGGATTTTCTCTGATTTGGTCAGAAAGTGCCATATAAGGGGTGGAAGCAGTACAATTAATCACAAGCTTACTTCTTTCCGAAAGGCGGAAATGCAGATCGATCTCGTCCCGTTCGGGCTGTGTGATCTTATCCACCTTAAGACCTAAAATCTTGTTTTTCAGCTCATAGGTCAAAGCAGCTGTCAAAAAAGAGTCAAATGGCATATTTTTCTCCTAAAAACGTATGATTAAATGCAAAGGAGTGAATTTATGATTCCGATCAAAAATATATGCACCTTAACCGATCTTAGAAAATTAGAAGTAATCAATATTTGTGACGGAAGCAGACTAGGCTGTGTTGCAGATATCGAATTTGATTTATGCTTAGGGCAAATCACAGCGATCCTGATCCCAAAAAAGTGGGACTTTTCGGATCTTTTTAAAAAATGCGAATGCAAATATCAAAGAATACACTGGTGTGATATAGAAAGAATCGGCGATGACACCATTTTAGTAAGAGTAAATGATTTTCCCTGTTAAGAAATTATTCTTCGCTGATCAAACTCTTAAAAATGCGTCGGTTGATCTCATCCTCTTCTGCTCTTTCAACATCTGTTTTATTGGTTACTACAGAAGAAAATTTCAAACAAACAATTGTATCTTTCGGCAAAGAAGAAAAACCTTCTTTTTTGTAAAGACTTGTTTTGGATAGCTTTACGCCATACATATCGATTGCAGATTTAGGAAGCTTATCAAAAATTTCATAAAGGTTAACAAGCGCCCCATTTTCTGCCAGTTCAATGTAAAAGTACTCATCCAAGAACAAAATCGCACCGTCCCCGGAGAGAATCTCGTCAGAATACTCCTGATATTCCTCCATCGCCTGAATCTTTTGCCCTTCGGAGAGATAATCATAATCCGATAACAGAGCAAAGCTCTGCAGATTGACGGAAACTTCACCGTCGGAATTTACATCGAAAACAATTTCTTCGGTGCTTTTTATGATCTTTTTACATTCAGCATCGGAGATTGCTTTCTCCCCTACATAAAGCAAAGATACATCCGGATCACTTTTGGTAAAATACTGAACGGTAGCAATCCCAAAAAGGAGGACGAAAACAATCCCCAAAAGTACAAACCACTTGTTATAATACCAGAAATTTGCGATCCATTGTTTTGGCGTCATTGGCGGGCAAGGATATTTTTCTTCCATGATAACTCCTAAAGAAAAATTCTATACAAAGACTCTCTGAAAATCAGAGAGTCTTCATTTTATTTCAAAAATCCTGCAACGATCTGCTCTTCGGCTTCTTGTTCAGTCAAGCCTAAGGTCATCAGCTTAATCAGCTGCTCTCCTGCAATTTTTCCGATTGCAGCCTCATGAATCAAAGAGGCGTTGATATGATTTGCGGATACTTCGGGAATTGCAACTACGGTGCCTTCATCCATGATGATCGCATCACACTCGGTATGACCACTGCAAAGATTGTTGCCATTGATGCGAGAAATAAACTTTTGATGAGATTTATTCTTTGCAACAGAACGAGAAACTACATTTGTAGAGGATCCTTCTCCATTTAAGTCAACAACAAAGTCGGTAATGGCAACTTGTTCTCCCTCGGTCAGAAGCTTTTCTCGAATAATGAGTGTAGCCTTATCTCCAACTTCGGCAACGGTTTTTCTTTCGGTGGAATCAACACCGCCGATCTGGGTGGTTTCCAGCTCCATAGAGGCGCCCTCTTCCAAGTGAAACACGGTAGTAGGATTCATAACCTTCTTTCCTTCACCGCCCGCCTGGCCGTAATGCTTTTCCACATAACGAACAACAGCATTTTTCTTCACATGGAAAGAATGAATGCCACTGTGTTCAGAGGTATCACAACCGCTGTTGTGTATGCCGCATCCTGCAATAATGGTTACATCACAGTCTTCGCCGATATAAAAATCATTATAAACTGTTTCCTTAAGACCGGACTGGGTCAAAATAACGGGAATATGAACCGATTCATTTTTTGTCCCGGGAAGAATGGTAATGTCAATGCCGGGAGCATCTTTTTTCTGGGTGATCTGAATATGCTCAGTGGAATTTCTGACAGCACTTTCACCGTTTTTGCGAATATTATAAGCGCCTGTCGGGATTTGATGAAGGTCAGCAATTTCTTTCAGCAGATTTTTTTCAATTTGATCCATTTTTGCTACCTCCTTATATATGATCGGTCAAGGCAGGACAAACCGAACTCTGACCTAAAAGCTTCGGTAAAATTTCATCGCGGGTGCCGCTGTCTGAAATTTTTCCTTCAGAAACAACAACAACTCGATCGGCAATATTGAGGATTCTCTCTTGATGAGAAATGATCAAAATAGAGCCTTTTACCGTGTCTCTCAAATTTTCAAAAACCTGAATCAGATTCTGAAAACTCCAAAGATCGATTCCGGCTTCGGGTTCGTCAAAGATAGAAAATCCTGTTTTGCGTGCGATGATCTGCGCAATCTCAATTCGCTTCAATTCCCCACCGGAAAGAGACGCGTTCACCTCACGATTGATATATTCTCTTGCACAAAGACCCACCTTGGACAGATAGTCGCAGGCTTCGGATACGCCGATTTCTTTTCCCGAAGCAAGCTTGATCAAGTCCATTACGCAAAGGCCTTTGAAACGAACAGGCTGCTGAAAAGCAAAGCTAATTCCCTTTCGTGCTCTTTCGGTAATGGAAAGATCGGTTATATCCTCTCCGTTATAAAGGATTTTACCGGATGTAGGCGTATAAATGCCGGCAATAATTTTAGCAAGTGTACTTTTACCGCCGCCGTTGGGGCCTGTAAAAGCAGTAAACCCATCGCCGATTTTTAAATTGACGCCATCTAAAATATTCTTTTTTCCTTCGGGGGTTTCAACAGTAAATACAATATCTTTAAGTTCTAACATTTGCTTTCCTATTTATTTTCTTCTTTCTCCGCTTCTTCCTTTTCCAAAACGGTATACGCTACTTTACCAACAAGGGTTTTGGGAAGAGTTTTACGGATCTCAATATCATACGGAAGAGCGTATTTTGCAATATTCTTCTTGCAATGCTCTTTTAACGAACGAAGGGTTTCTTCATCGGGGTTAAAGCCTTCTTTCAGCATAACAAACGCTTTGATCTTTTGCATCTTAATGGGGTCTTTCACGCCGATTACACAGCTCATCTGTACAGCTTCATGAGAATCAATAATATTCTCAAGCTGAGAGGGATATACATTATAACCTGAAGTAATGATCATCCTTTTGATTCTCTGCTTGAAGAAGATAAAACCTTCTTCGTTCATATTGCCAAGGTCACCGGTATGAAGCCAAGTTCTACCGTCAGCATGCTGACGAAGCGTATTGGCATTTTCTTCGGGATGATTTAAATACCCCTTCATAACAGTAGGACCGGTCAAACAGATCTCACCGTCTTCACCGTAGGGTACTTCTTCTTCCGTACCGACTTTACAAATTTTATAGTATGTGTCGGGATATGGAAGACCAATACTGCCCTCCATTTCTTTGTGAAAAGGAGTAAGACAGCTTGCGGTAACGCACTCAGTGGTGCCGTACCCTTCTCTTACACGAACATCCGCGCCGTGATCTTCAAGAAATTGATCAAACTTTTTCTTGAGTTCAATGGAAAGACTGTCACCTCCGGAGAAAACACCCATCAAGGAATCCAGTTTTTTACCGTCAAGAAAAGAGTTTCTGGTCAATTGCTCAAACAGTGTAGGAACACCGGCAATGTAATTGGGCTTTTCCTTTACGATCAGTTCCGCATATTCCTTGGGAGTAAAACGGGGAACCAAGATCGAAGTGCCCCCTGCAACCATCATCGTATGAACACAAACACCCAGTCCAAAGCCGTGAAACATCGGCATTGCAGCGAGCATTCTTTTTCCTGTAACAGGGCGACTGCACATATGAATGGTCTGAAGTGCAAGAGCATTAAAATTCAAATTTGTCAAAAGAATGCCCTTTGTAACACCGGTCGTACCGCCGGAAAAGAGAACGACAGCAGGATCATCCGCCGCTTGATCGGAGATATATTCCCCTTCATACTCTTTACCAAGGCTGATGAAATCATTCCAAAGCAAAATATTTTCTGCTTTCGGAACGGCAGGAATTTTTCTACCCTGAGTCAATTTGAAGCCTACGCTTTTTACAAGGCCCAAGGAATCCGCAACGGAAGTAATCAAAACTTTTTCAAGGGGGACATTTTTCTGAACAGCAGAAATCTTGCCGTAGAACTGATTTAAAGTAACGATTACTGAACAACCTGCTTCTTTTAAATAGAAAGCAATTTCACCTTCAGCAGAAAGAGGATGGATCATCGTTGCGATCGCACCAATTCGATTCAATGCATAAAGACAAAATACCGTTTGAGGCACATTGGGCATACAGAGACAAACCTTTTGGCCTTCACGGATACCCATTGCTTTAAATGCCTTGGCGCATA
>JAZUOK010000103.1:0-4107 GCA_045604665.1 Eubacteriales bacterium
GATCAAAGTTTAATGAACCGTTCGCCCTTTGAACTTTCCGGGGGACAAAAAAGAAGAGTTGCAATTGCCGGTGTTTTGGCAATGGACCCCGAGGTCATTGTTTTGGATGAACCTGCCGCAGGGCTTGATCCCAGCGGTAGAGAGGAGATTCTCGGTCGCCTTTGTACCTATCAAAAAGAAAAAGAAAAGACCGTGATTCTGATCTCTCACAGTATGGAGGATGTGGCGCGTTTTGCAGACGAGCTGCTTGTATTAAAAGACGGTCGTGCTTTTTTGCACGATACCGTTGATCGCGTTTTTGAGAATGCAGATCTTTTGAAAGAGGCTTCTCTGTCTCTTCCGCAGATTACAAAGCTTGTTCTTTTGCTTCGGGAAAAGGGGCTTGATATTTCACCTTCCTTGCACACCGTTTCCGATCTGCATTTTGAACTGAAGCGTCTCTTGAAAGGGGGAAATTGATTTGCTGAAAGATATTACACTCGGGCAATTTTTCCCCGGTAGCAGTGTTTTGCACCGACTGGATGCAAGGTTTAAGCTTCTTCTGATGCTTTTCTTTGTGATTTCTGTTTTTTTTGCAAAAAACTTCCTATCTTTTCTCTATTTGGTTCTTTTGGTTATCGCTTTAACCTTCCTTTCCGGAATTTCATTTAAAGTTATTTTAAAGGGACTCAAGCCGATCCTGTTTGTCTCCTTGTTTACCGCGGTGATCAATCTCTTTTGGACTTCCGGAGAAAATTTGCTCTTTGAGTTCTATTTTATTCGGATATACGAAGAGGGAATTTGGCGTGCAGTTTATATGATTGTTCGCATTGTTTCTCTTGTTGCAGGAACCAGTATTCTGCTAACTTATACCACAAGCCCTATGGACTTGACGGATGCACTTGAAAGCCTAATGAATCCGCTGAAAAAGCTTCATGTTCCTGTACATGAGTTTGCAATGATGATGAGCCTTGCACTTCGGTTTGTTCCTACCTTGATTGAGGAAACCGAAAAGATCATCAATGCTCAAAAAGCAAGAGGTGCAGATTTTGAAAGCGGAAATCTTCTTTCTCGAGCAAAAGCTCTTGTTCCCATCTTGATCCCTCTTTTTATCTCTTCGTTTTCGAGAGCAACCGACCTTGCTGTTGCAATGGAGTGCAGATGCTATGTAGGAGGCGAAGGAAGAACAAAAATGAAAGTGATGAAACTTACTTTTTTTGATGTTTTTGTTTTCGCGTCTATTCTGCTTCTTTTTGCTTGTGTACCGCTTACAGCCGGCATCCCCTTTGGGTTTGGTGGCGCTTTATGAATCGCGTAAAGATCACACTCTCCTACGACGGTACATGCTATCACGGTTGGCAGATTCAGTCCAATGCCGTAACGGTTCAGGAAAAAATTCAAGATGCACTTAAGGAGCTTTTTAAAGAGGAAGTTACCGTACACGGTTGCAGTCGTACAGATGCCGGCGTACATGCAAAGAACTTTGTTTGTCACGCAGACCTTCCGCATAAAATTCCTCTTGATAAATTGCCTTTTGCTATGAATGCATGTCTTCCCGGTGATATTGCGGTTCTTTCTGCCGAGCAGGTTTCTGACGATTTTCACGCAAGATTTTCCTGCAAAGGAAAAACCTATTCTTATCGCTTGTGGAATGAAAGGATCAGAAATCCCTTCGAGGAGTATCGAGCCGGCTTCTGGCCTGTTCAACTGAATGCCGAGAGAATGAATGAATATGCAAAAGCTTTTGTTGGAAAACACGACTTTGCTGCATTTATGGCAACCGGTTCTACCATAGAGGATACGGTTCGCGAGATCTATTCTTTCGATGTAAAAAGAGAAGGTTCTTTTATTATATTTACGGTTTGCGGCAATGGTTTTTTGTATAATATGGTTAGGATTATGGTCGGCACACTTATCTATGCTGACATCGGAAGGCTTGACCGCAGCATAAAGGATATAATTTGTTCTAAAGACAGAACACTTGCAGGAATCACCGTTTCTGCACAGGGTCTTTATCTGGAAGCACCCTTTTATGATTGAATCTTTTTATTTTGTTAAAAATACAGGAAAGGAGTACCTATGAAGAAAAAGAAAGAGGTCACCGACTCTCGTTCTGAAAAGAAGGTTAAGAGTTTTCGGTTTTATAAATTTTTGGCGATTACGATTCTTGTGGTTTTTTTGCTGGGTGGTTTTATTCTTTTTGAGAATGATATTACTGTGGAAAACCTTCGTTATTTGATCAAGTATTTGGATTTTTCTTCTTCCGGTGCTTTTTCTGAAGAATCTGTCATTTATTATAATGCTGATTCCGGTAATGACTTCCAGGTTTTCAGAGGAGATCTTGTTCTTGCCAACGCCGGTGGCGTCACACTCTTTGACCGCCGCGGCAGTGCCGTTATGACCGACTCCTATAACATGGCAAATCCTACCTGCGTTTGCGGAGAAAAATATCTTGCCATATATGATCTGGGCGGACATGAGGTTCGTATTTATAACTCTTTTTCCCTTCTTTATGAAAAAAGCTTTGATTACACGGTTCAGGCGGTTTCCATTAATTCGGACGGTGCTTTTTGTGTTGTAACTTCCGAAAAGAATTACAGATCTGCCGTTTTTGTGTTTGACAAAGAATTTGAAGAAACTTATCGCTGGCTTTCTGCGGACAAGTTTGCTGTTAAAGCGTATTTGTCCGACCGTGGTGAATTAACGATTACCTCTGTTCATGCTGAAAACGGAGACCTTGTCAGCGATCTTGTTGAACTGAAGGTGGGGGATAAGAAGGCTGGTCCCACATTTTCCATGAAGGACGAATTGCCTTTGGATCATTTTTCAGACAGAAAAGGAACTGTTTTGATCACAGATCAGAATCTAAGATTTATTCGTGCCGGAAAAGAGGAAAAAAACATTTCTTTTCCGGAGGATAGTCTGAAGAAGTTTTCTTTGGGTGAAAAATTAAGCGTGGTTCTTCAGGATGAGCTTTCTGTAGGTGTAAACTACCGTTTGCGCGTTTTCGATCGCAAAGGAGAAGAGGTTTCTTCTGAAAAATTTTCTGTTTCCATTCGCGCACTTGAGGTGCTTGATGATAGAGTTTATGTTTTGACACATACGGATCTTTATGTGATGGAAGCCGGCGAAAAAACAAAGATCTATCCTTTAAACGGCGACTTTTTGGATCTGGGTGTTTTCTCACGGGATTGTGTTGTCCTTTGTTCCGATACAGAGGCTAAAATCCGTATTTTAGATTGATTTTGGAGATTTCATGAACATATTTTTTGATATTCTGATTGTTCTTGTTGTTTTGCTTTCCGCTTTCATTGGAAAAAAAAGGGGATTTATAAAGACCTTTTTCGGCTTTTTTGAAAGTGTCATATCTTTTATTCTTGCAGCTTTTCTTGCAAGACCCATCGGGAGTTTTTTTAGTAAAACGATTTTAGAGCCTGTAATTTCAAAATATTTTGCGCGTGCTTTTTTGAAAATCTCAGGTGATATTTCCTCCGAGATTACTTTTGATGCGCTTTCAAAATCGGGCCAAGAGTTTTTGCTTCGTTTTCAAATAAACGGGGAAGTGTTTGATTCTTTTTTCTCGGGGGCTGGTGAAAGCGTTTCAAAATCTCTTGAACAGGTTTTTGCTTCGATCGCCGAGCCGATCGCTTCCTCAATTGCTTATGCGGTTACATTTTTTGTATTGTTCATCGGGATTTCATTTTTGCTCCGTATTCTAATTAAATTAGTTGATTTGGTTTCAAAACTGCCTTTTTTGAATTTTTCCAATCAATTCCTTGGTTTTTTTGTAGGTCTTTTGTGGGGACTGGTTCTTGCGGTCGCTCTTTCTTATTTGGTTGTTTTGATCGAACCTTTTTTACAGAGCACTGAGTTTTTCCGTGACTTTTCCTCAAAAAGCACTGTGCTTCTGAAATTATTATCTGATTTTAGTTTTTTTCATAGGTGATGGTTATTTTGTTATAAAATGAAAGGATTATTAAAAGTGGCAAAGTTCAGCAAAAAACAAATTCCCAACTATATTTCCTTTTTCCGAATTTTTTTGGTTCCTCTTTACGCCTTGTTCTTTTGGGGCGTGATCACTCCGAAAAGGATCGATACCATGACGGCTGCCGGTATTGTGTTTATTCT
>JAZUOK010000104.1:0-6736 GCA_045604665.1 Eubacteriales bacterium
TGCTGGAATACGACGGTGACCTGCACATTCCCCCTGTATATTTGGTTGCACCTCCCGAAATTACCAATACCATGGGCGAATACCTTGCAAAGGCACCTTTCAAGTCCCTTGCAGTAAGCGAAACCCAGAAATACGGTCATGTTACTTACTTTTGGAACGGTAACAAATCCGGAAAATACGACGATGAGAAGGAAACCTACATGGAAATTCCTTCCGATGTTGTTCCCTTTGAGCAGAGACCCTGGATGAAGTGTGCCGAGATCACCGATGTACTTGTGGATGCCATCCGCGGCGGCGAGTATAAATTTATTCGTGCAAACTTCCCCAACGGCGATATGGTCGGTCACACCGGTAACATGAAGGCAACGGTTATCAGCATGGAAGCACTTGATCTTTGCCTCGACAGAATCCTTGCTGCTTTGGATGAGGTAGGCGGTATCGCACTGATCACGGCTGACCACGGCAATGCAGACGAAATGATGGAAGTAGACAAGAAGACGGGAGAGCCCAAGAAGAATAAAGACGGCTCCTTCAAATCGAAGACAAGCCATACTTTAAATCCCGTTCCCTGTATCTTCTACGACAACAACACCAAAGATGCATACAAGGTTAAAGAGGGAGACTTCGGTCTTTCCAATGTTGCTGCCACCGCAGTAAATCTTTTAGGCTATGAAGCACCCGAAATGTGGAACGAAAGCATGATCGAAGTAAAATGATCATCAAAATGAAAAGCCCACCGACAATGTCGGTGGCCTTTTTTCAGATACCCTGTATCTGTTATTCTCTTGTGACCTGAAGAAGGCACATAAAAAACACGCCTATGATTCCTCCGATCACGATCCCGAAGAGAAAATCCATTTTAGACCTTTCTTTTTATCGTTTTTCTATATTGTTTCAAAAAAAGAAAAAAATATTCAGTCTTTTTGATTCAAAGGATTTTCACTCATTGCTTTTTTCATTTGCTCGTCACTTAAATGCGTGTAGATCTGGGTGGTGTTCAGCTGCTCGTGACCCAAAATATCCTTCAGAACTCTTACATCTACTTTTCCGGTGCTATACATAAGCGTAGCGGCAGTATGGCGAAGCTTATGGACCGAGTAGCCTTTATCCCCAAGACCTGCAAGATCCAAATATTTATAAACAAGCCACTGAACGGTTTTTACAGAAAGTCTTCTGTGATTGCGGCTGACAAAAAGCGCTTTACCGTCTTTGCAAACGATCCCTTTCCGTTCTTCCAGATAATTTTTTAAATGCTTTTGACAGGTTTCGTTTAAGTATACAAGTCTTTGTTTATTCCCTTTTCCCGTTACGATCATCTGAGAAAGATCGGAGGACAGATCGGAAATACTGATCCCGGCAAGCTCCGAAACACGCATACCGCAATTTAAGAAAAGAGAGATAATTGCAAGGTCGCGAAGCTTATTTTTATCACCGAAATCGTTGACTGCTGCCAAAAGCTTTCTGCTTTCACCCTCTGAAAGGTATTTGGGAAGGGCGTGCTTAACGGATGGAGCATCAATGTTTTTGGTAGGATCGTTTTCAATGCTTTTTTCTTTCACGCTTAAAAATTTATAAAAACCTTTGATGGAGGACAGCATCCTCGCTCTCCGCGCATTGCCGTTGCCTTTTTGCGTGGCGGAGTAAAGCAAAAATTCATATATTTTCTGGGAGGTGATGGCAGCGATTTCTTCATCGCTTATCATAGAAAGATCGATATTTCCGTTTTCATCGGCACGATCCGAAAAAACAAAGCGCAGAAAATTCATCAGATCAAGGCTGTATTCATAAACGGTTTTTTCGCTCGCGCCTTGAATAGACAACTTATAGGAAAGATATCTTGCCGCACTTTGCGGTAAGCTTTCCATTTTAATATTCATATTACTCCCTCCTCCCATTCGATTTTATAACAAAAAAGAAAAAAATGCAAGAAAAAAACAAAGCAGCTTTCGCTGCTTTGTTTCATTTTTCATTAAAAGCTTCTCTTCTTGCGATAGATCAAAACGCCTGCCGCAACTGCAGCAAGGACCATAACAGATCCACAGACAATTGCTACGGTCAAGCTGTCACCCGTTTGGGAAGCGCCATGCTGAGCACCGCCTAAAACGCTGCCTGCGATGGTAATGTTACGGGAGAGGTTCTTGGAAACACCGGTGTCTACCCAGTTTGTTCCATCGAATCTCTGCTGACTGAAGGTTACTACCAAGGTAGAAAGTCCTACAGGAAGCTTTGCAGTATCAAAGCTTGCAGTCTTAAAATCATCATTAAAGGTGCCGGTAAGCTTGGTATTAAAGCCGTTACGAACACGGAACTGTGTAGGAATCACACGAACATCACCAACCACGGGAGAAGTATTCTCAATAGCATCGGGGGTAACGGTAAAGGTCGCTTTAGAGCCGATTTCGTATACGGACTTGATCTCATTCAAACCAAATCCGCTCAAGCCGGGACGGAACTGCGTGGGAGCAGGGAGTGTGATCGTGCCTGCAGTCTTGGAGCCGTGGCAAACGGGAGAAGGTACATAAGGGATGGCAATGCTTTCGCCTGCAGCATTTACCCAAAACTCTTTCGCAGCTTTTCCCCAGGTAGAGGCTTTTTCAGCTGTTGCCTGAGAATAAGGAAGAATAGGAGTGTTTGCAGCATAACCGGTAGCAAGGAAGAACTGCTTGTTCTGCTCAGCACCGCCGGTTCTGGAAACTGCAATCTGGAAGAAATAAAAGCCACAGACATCAGAAGCAAGAAGGGTTGCTACATCTTCTTTGCTAAAGCGACCGGTAGCAGAATAAATTGCATCTGCAAGAGGAATACGATACTCAAAAATGTATTTATGTGTTCCCTGATCCACCGTGTATTCGCAAGCAGCATTCTCTGCTTTTTTATATTCGTCACGGTTCCAGGTTACACTGCCGTCGTTATATGCTTCTGTATCAATAATAACAGTATTATTTACGACACCTTCAAGCTTTCTGTAGTTTCGGTCTGCAGAGGACACAGCGGAAAGAACCAAATTTCCGCCATTCATCTCGTAAGAGTAGCTATTGGAAAGGCGGCCTACAGACTCGGGAAGAAGCTCGGACTTATTCAAGCCGTAGCGAACACTGGCATTGATGAGGGACTGAGCACCCAGGGAGTTATCATAGCTGATTGCTTTATCAGAAGTGATCTCCTCTGCAATGTAAGCATAGGTGTCGTCATAAGAAAGATAGGACTTTACGGTAAATCCCTTGTAATCCTTGCCAAACTCAGCGGTATAATCAGAAGTACCGGTGCTGTTGGTCAAAACAAGACCGTCACCGATCTTTGCAATGTCAGAAGGAACATTGCCGCTGTTATACTCATCTGTGCTGATCTTTCCGTCCATAACGGGAGCTGCTCCCTGAATATAATTGGACACAAAGGTGTGAACACCGTAGGCACGAAGGTCATGCGCAGTAGTGCCTGCCTGAATATAACTGGTAGAAGTCAGAGCGGTTGCTGCAACCGGCAGACAAAAAGCGCCGACAACAAAACAAATTGCGAGAACAACAGAAATGATTTTTTTCATTGCATACATCTCCTTATAAATCTATGCTCATTATAACATTTTAGAAATTTTATGTCAATAGAAAATCACACACTTTGTACAAATGCAAGAGGAAATTTCATCCTTTTTTTGTTTTTTTCACCTTTTTTTGCTGATTCATTTCCTGTTCCTGCGGTTCCTTTCTCACTCGAACAAAAAACACAAGCACGATCATAGCAGCAAACAGGAAAACACCGGCCGAAAAAGTCAAAGCCGAACCAAGAAGAGATCCTTTGTTTTTCGCCGAGGCTTTCTCACTTTGGGATAGATAAACGATCTCTGTATCTTCAGGAAGCACATCCCCTTCTCCCGGGAGCGAACCAAAAACAGATTCATCCTCTCCGTGATCTTCGGACTCATTGAAGAGCAATTCCTCATTTGGGTTTGGTACGGTGAAAGCAGAAGTTGATGTGGTTTTCTTCAAGCCTGTTTTGCCAGAAGAAGTTGATTCAGCAGAAGTGTTCGGATCTTGCCTCTGCGCATCTGAAAACTCCTTGTTTTGATCTGCGCCATCGCCGTTTCCACTTAAATCAGAAGAAAAGCTTTCTTTCTCAAAAAACCAAAGGGGAATCGGCAGATAATCCGGAACAAAAGCGCCGCTTTTCGGTGTTTCATAGTTTTCTTTGATATATTCTTTGAAACTGCCCCATTCTTCGGAAAAGGGATACGGCTTTGATGTAGGTAAGCCCAAAATCACTTGATCGCCATTTGAAAAAACACCGCTTTGAGAAAAGAAGCTACCGCAAATCGGATCTTTTTGCATCTGCCATTTTTCGGCTATATCTCTTCTTTCCCTTTCGGGAACCGAAAGCAATACATCCCCGATAGGAATGAGGATCTCTGCGGTCACCGCAGCGGTTTTTGCACCTTTTACAATGGAAAAAGCAGCACGGTCGCGATAGTGATCTGCATCCCATTTTACACCGCTTGGATCCAAATAGCCGTTTTCCTGATAGATGCTGCTGATGTTTGAAATACGAAGAGAAAAAACTGTTTCCTCCGCTACACTGCGAGCAATGCGTTCACCGCTTACACCGACACACTTTGCATTTTCGGCAGAAAAATAATAGGTATTGCTCCAAAAGGAGCATCGGTTTGCCGGGTGCTCGCCCGGAGAAATGCTGACAGAAACCGTAAGCGGATAGACATATCCCAAATTCTTTTTATACACACCGCCAACTGTATCGGAACCGATGTCCAATCGGATTGCGCAATAAATATAATTCTGATCAACGGAAAGAAAGGTCTCTTGCCTCAGATTCAAATCCGCTGCGCTTTTTGCGGAAAGCTTTCCATCGGAAGAAGCGATCGCAAGGCCGCTTTTTCCATCGGAAATATGAAGGGACGAATACTCGTCCGAAAAAACAGTCCCATCTTGCACAGGAGCATTTTTTGCAGTATTTGCTTCCATTGCAGCAATTCCCAAAGAAGAAAAATCCATAAGATTCAGTTTTGCGGCAAAAGCAGGCAAAAAAGAAGAAAATCCGACAAAAACAGCAAGCAAAAAAGCAGTAAGATGTTTCATAAAAAAATTCAGCGGTTCATTAAGAACCGCTGATACTCTTTCTTTTATTTTACATGTGCGAAGAACGCTTCTTCATCAAGACAACTGCCACAGCAGCCATAGCACACAAAAGCATAACTGCTGAAAGAACAACGGTCAAAGCGACACTGTCACCGGTAGCACTTGCAGATGAGGTAGCAACGCCGATCACGCGATAGTTCACACCGCGAACGCCACTGGTAAGAATGGGAGCACGGTTACGGGTCACACGAGTTGTTGTTGCTACGATGGTAGAACCGGTAGCCTGAGAATAAACACCGTCATAATTGAAGGAAGCATCGTACTTACCAAGAAAATGAACGGGGTTCATCAGGTAGTTGATCGTAGCACCGTGGCCGGAGCTGACAGCAGCGGAAATTGTGTTGTTAAAGAGATAACCGTTCAAGGAGCTGTTCTTGCCGGTACGGGCTGCACCCTGTGCAGGACGCATGGTCTGGGCGTAAATAACATCGTCTCTTCTTACATTAACATCGGATCCATCGGGAGCCACGCTATCGAGGTTGCCGGAGGACTGAAGTCGAAGGCTTACGCCCCAAGCACCCCATTCGGGAACATACTCAATGGGAGTGCCGTCTTCATACTCAACATCGGTAATACGGAGAACATCACCCAAAGGCTGTCTGCCTTCAAAGGTAACCTTCCACTTACCGCCGTCAAGCACGGTTATCTGATAAGAGAAGTTTTCGGATCTCTTATAAGTGGTTCCGTCCCACTTAATGCCGAACTCTTCGTCAGTCCACTCAGAAAATTTCACGGTAACTGCCTTGTTTGCAGTCTGGCTTTCCAGCAGTCTTGCGGCACGGGCAGTGAGAATAACATTGTATGCTTTGTCGTAGTTGTCGTATTTGTAAAGCTGATACTTTGTCTGAGCGCGAGAGTTATAGTGAGCAGAAGCAATGTTCTCTGTTTGCATGAAGTTAACAAATGTTTCAATCCACCAGTAAGGCTCACGAATTGCAACAGCACCAATACCCTTTTCATTATCCGTTGCAGTGGTGATACGGATCTCGGGAATGGTAGCGGTCACTGCAAAGTAAAGATACTCGTCGTCGTAAGTAAGAAAATTTTTGATGTAATCGGGCTTATCTTCCGCGAGAACATAGTCGGTAAAATCGTAGCTACCGTAATATCCGTTCTGATCCTCGGAAGTAATTGCGCCGGCAGAATTTTTCTTAATATAATAGGAAGACATCCACATATTGTCCCCGGGGCCTGCGGAAAGAGAACAACCTCCGTTGGGTCCGGGATATTCATTGGTATCAACACGGCCGTCAATTGTGGGGACCTTGTCCGCCTCATACACATCCATGGTATGAAGTCCGTATGCCTCCAAGTTGTGAGAAGACACTGTTTTGGGCATGGAAAGGGTATATCCTCTGGCAGACGCAGGCACACTGAACAGTGCAAAAAGCGTCATAACCGCCAAAAGACAAGCAACAACTCTTTTCATATATTCGCTCCTTATTTGATGAAAAGTTCAAGAATGAGCATAATTCTACTCATTATCCATCGTTATGATACCACCACAAAGGCGTTTTGTCAATAATAAAAAATGCTTTCATCTTTGAAATTTATGGCAAAAAACACTTTTTTACAAATTTGTTATTGAATTT
>JAZUOK010000105.1:0-1680 GCA_045604665.1 Eubacteriales bacterium
CCATGTCGTTCTGTGCGCCAAGGAGTTGATAATATGCCTTGTCTTCCTAAGACCGCTTGCCTCCGACTTTGTTACAAAGGAGAGGATCTCCTCGGTGCCAAGCTTCTGTACGGAAAGGTAAGCGGTAATTTTTTCGCCCTCTTTCAGATTCAAAACATTCACAAGGTTGGTACCTTTGGCGGTACGGCTTGCCTCGGGAATCTCATAGCACTTTTTCACATAAAGTCTGCCTTGATTTGAGAAGAAGAACACAAAGTTGTGGCTATGGCTCACAAACAGGTCGCGGATAGAGTCCTCTTCCTTGGTGGTAAGCGCACGCATTCCCTTGCCGCCGGTTCTCTGTGCTTCATAATCGGAAAGCTTCTGACGCTTGATATAGCCTGCGTGGGTAATGGTGATCACCGCTTTGTGCTTTTCGATCAGATCCTCCAGAACGATATCGTCTGCCGCCTGCTCAATGGTGGTTCTTCTTTCGTCACCGAATTTTCTTTTTATCTCAAGAAGCTCTTCCTTCAGAAGGGCAAGGAGCTTTTCTTTATCGCTTAAAATTCCCTGAAGGTATTCGCAAAGCTTCTGTTTTTCTGCCATTTCTTCCAGAATCTTTTCAATTTCAAGACCTGCAAGACGGCCGAGGGGCATTTCTACAATGGCCTGGCCCTGGGCATCGGAAAGGGCAAAACGCTGGATCAGTCCCTGCTTTGCTTCGCTCTGGGTACGGTTGGAACGGATGATGCGGATCACTTCGTCAATATTGTCAATGGCGATCTTGTAGCCTTCCAGAATGTGAAGACGGGCAAGGGCACGGTTCAGATCAAAGCGGCATCTTCTCTCCGTAACCTCTTCCTGGTGCTTCAGATAATGACCAAGCATCTCCTTTAAAGAAAGGGTCTTGGGCTCACCGTTCACAAGGGCGAGCATATTCATGGCAAAGGTTTCCTGAAGTCTGGAATACTTATAGAGAAGGTTTAGAATGACCTCGCGGTTTACATCGTGGCGCAGTTCGATCACAATACGGATCTTACCCTTGCAGCTTTCATCGCGAAGGTCCACAATGCCTTCAATTCTCTTATCCTTTACAAGGTCAGCAATGCCCTTTACCAGGTCGGACTTATTCACCTGATAGGGAATTTCGTCTACGATGATGCATTCTCTCTTGCCGTGGGTCTCAAAATGGGTGCGGCTGCGCATGAGAACCTTACCGCGGCCCGTCAGATACGCCTGCTCAATGCCGTTTGTTCCGTAGATCTTTGCGGCGGTGGGAAAGTCAGGTCCCTTGACAAATGCCATCAGATCCCGAACCTGGGCATCGGGATTTTCCATCAGATAAATCACCGCGTCGATCACCTCACAAAGATTGTGAGGGGGGATATTGGTGGCCATACCCACCGCAATACCCACACTGCCGTTACAAAGAAGGTTGGGGAAACGGCTGGGAAGTACGGTAGGCTCCTTTAATTTGTTATCAAAGTTGGGGACAAAATCCACAACATCCTTTTCAATATCCTGAAGCATGGAATTTGCCATTTTCGCCATTCTTGCCTCAGTATAACGGTAAGCAGCCGCGCCGTCACCGTCAATATTACCGAAGTTACCGTGGCCTTCCACCAAGGGATAGCGCATGGAAAAGCTTTGTGCAAGGCGCACCATGGCATCGTATACGGCACTGTCACCGTGGGGGTG
>JAZUOK010000106.1:0-2491 GCA_045604665.1 Eubacteriales bacterium
TCGTAGCCATGTCGTTCTGTGGGCCAAGGAGTTGATAATATGCCTTGTCTTCCTAAGACCGCTTGGCCTCCGACTTACTCTCTTCACGGGTGCCGAATTTCCATTCGTTGTAGTCGATGGCATCGCCCATCATCGCCCAGGAAACGGTGGAGTAGATACCAAGTCCCAGAGAGAAGAACAGCTGGCAGATGATATAAATAACAAGATCCAGTCCGGTGTTTTGGGGAAGGATGATAAACAGTCCCAGTCCTGCTACGATGGATACGATGGAACCGAAGGTAGCAAGCTCCTTCTTGCCGAATTTTGCAACGGCATTACGGGCAAGGGGCGTGAATACCACAATGGGGATCATGGCAAAAAGCTGAACGATACCGGAGATCTGTACATTCTTAAAGTAAGACTGGAAGATAACGGTAACGGCAGTGGTGGCACCCTGCATACCGATGAACATACCCATTGCAGCAACGGTAGCACCAACTGCAGGACGGTTCTTCATAAAGTTGCCAAAGGCCTTGAATACATTGAATTTCGGTGCATCTTCCTTCAGATTCACTTCGGTATCTACACGGATCTCGGTGTTTCTGATCATAAACTGGAAGCAGATAAAGCCCAAAGCACCCATAATCAGCGCTGCGATAAATACTCTTTCGCCGATCAGGTTGTTATCCTTATCGTAAATGATAAAGGGAAGAATTACCATAGGAAGCATATTGCCGAAAATAGAGCCGATGGAACGCCAAGCGGAAAGAGAAGCTCTGTCCTTTACATCATTGGAGATCAGTGACAGGAGGGAGCCGTAGGGCACATTTGCCACGGTGTAGAAGGCATCCCAAACCACATACCCTGCGATGAAGATGATCATCTTTGCCCAGGTGGGAGCATTCGGGAAGGGGAGGAAGCAGCACGCGCCGCCGATAATAAGACCGATAGAGCCTGCCCAGATGTAAGCCAAAAACTTATTTCTCTTGTATTTGCGTTTGTCAGCGTCTACGATGGAGCCGATCAAGGGGTCATTGATGGCATCCCAAACCTGCACAACAATGAGAAGAAGTGCATACCAAAGATCCATTCCCATAAACTGGGTCCAGAAAATGGACATGGTGCCCTTCAAGGCAAAGCTCATGTTGCAACCAAGGTCGCCTGCTGCATAAGCTATGCTGTCGCGAATGCCGAATTTGCGATGCCCATTAGCATCAAGCTTTACTTCTTTTTTCATTCGTGTTCTCCTTAAAAGTCTTTTTTTGAAAAGGCTTTGTTTCCTTTCTGTTTAAATATAACACAATTATACCAAAAAAGCAAGGAATTTATAAGGTAATTTCGTCAAATTACCGAAAAAATTTCTGTCTTTCTCAAAAGAGGAAAAAAGTATATTTTTGGAAAAGCTCCTGAAAAAAATACGCAAAAAATATCGATGGATATTGAAAAAAATCTTCTTTCGTAATATAATTTAATTTGTGTGGTTTTTGCATCTGAATATGCAAAAACATTTATCCAAAAATCCATCTCCGAAAGGAATACAGAATGAATTACGATGTGATCATTATCGGCGCAGGCCCCGGGGGAATTTTTGCCGCCTATGAACTGATGCAGAAAAAGCCGGATCTGAAGGTAGCCGTTTTCGAGGCGGGCCATGCCCTTCAAAACCGCCACTGCCCCATTGACGGGGACAAGGTGAAAAGCTGCATTGGCTGCAAGAGCTGTTCCATTATGTCCGGCTTTGGCGGCGCAGGTGCCTTCTCCGACGGAAAGTATAACATTACAAACGATTTCGGCGGCACCCTTTACGAATACATCGGAAAAACAAAGGCGCTGGATCTGATGCGCTATGTGGACGAGATCAATATGCGCTACGGCGGCGAGGGCTGTAAGCTCTACTCCACCGCAGGAACGCGCTTTAAGACCCTTTGTATCCAAAACGACCTTCACCTGTTAGATGCCTCGGTGCGTCACCTGGGTACCGATATCAACTATGTGGTTTTGGAAAATCTTTACAATTACCTGAAGGATCGGGTCACCTTTTTCTTCGATACTCCCGTGGAAGGGGTAAAGATCGTCGTAGGAGGATATGCTGTCAAGTGCAAGGATGAGACCTATTCCTGCAAGCAATGTATTATTTCCGTGGGCAGAAGCGGAAGCAAGTGGATGGAAAAGGTCTGCCGCGATCTTGATATCCCCACCGAATCAAACCGCGTGGATATCGGTGTCCGCGTGGAGCTTCCTGCAGAGGTATTCTCTCATCTGACCGATGAACTTTACGAAAGCAAGATCGTCTACCGCACCGAAAAGTACGGGGATATGGTCCGTACCTTCTGTATGAACCCCAAGGGTGCAGTGGTCAATGAAAATACCAACGGCATCATTACCGTAAACGGTCACAGTTATGAAGACCCCTCAAAGCAGACGGAAAATACCAACTTCGCACTGCTCATGGCAAAGCACTTTTCCGAGCCCTTCAAGGATTCCAACGGCTACGGCGAATCCATTGCAAGAC
>JAZUOK010000107.1:0-12036 GCA_045604665.1 Eubacteriales bacterium
CATACCGATGAGGAATATGCGAAAAAAACGCCTTTTGGAAAGCTGATCGCTCCCGGTGTGATGAGTTTTATGTCGGTATGGGCAAAGTATCTGGAGGTGGATTTTTTCGGCGATGCGCTCCTGGCAGGGAGATCCACAAAAATCGAATGGTTGAAGCCTGTTTTCGCCGAGGATGTTTTGCACGGCGTGGCAAAGATCACAAATTTAGTCAAGCGAAACCCGAAAAACGGTCTTGTGGAAATTACCATTGAGGTATATAATGGTGAAAACATTCTTGTGATGGTAAACAAGACAGAAGCAGTTGTAAAATGCAAAAATACGGAGGAAAAAGATGGAGTTTGAAAAACTGATCGCCGATCGTTATTCTGTAAGAAGCTTTCGGCCCGAACCTTTAAATCGTGAAGTGATCGATAAAATTTTGAAAGCAGGTCATATTGCGCCTACAGGCTGCAACAATCAGCCACAGAGGATTCTTGTTATGCAATCGGAAGAATCCCTTCAAAAGCTTAAGGATTGCACCAAGTGCCATTTTGATGCGCCCTGTGCTATGCTCATTTGTTACAGCAAAGAGGAAAGCTGGATCAGAAAGTATGACGGTGCACTTGCATCTCCCGTGGATGCGGCCATTGTTACCACCCATATGATGCTGGCGGCGCACGATTTGGGTGTTGGTTCCTGCTGGGTAATGCATTTTGATCCTTTTGCAATGCGAAAGAATTTTCAGATCCCCGAGGGGATTGAGCCTCTCGCGCTTCTTGTCATGGGGTATCCTGCCGAGGATTCTGCCCCTCGCGATCTTCACGAAAAGGTGCGGCCCATGGAAGAGGTCGTCTTCTACGAAACATTTGAATAAAAAGCACTTGCAAGAACAATATCGTTTTGTTTCCGCCGTGGCGGAATGATGTTGATCGAAAGGTCAAGAGATTTTTTGTCCTTGCGGACACAAAAAAAAAGACACGATGAAAATCGTGTCTTTTTTTGGAGCTAGTGACGTGACTTGAACACGCGACCTGCTGATTACGAATCAGCTGCTCTACCAACTGAGCTACACTAGCATCAAAACTTTATTTTTTGAGTCACAACGGGGGAAGTGGAGGATATCCGCTGTAATCAGCTGCTCTTCCTGTTGCGGTGCCCGAAATTTTCTGCTCTCTACTCGCTTCGCAAAATTTCGACCGCGGCCACTCGCTCAGGTCGCTTACTCCGCTTCGCGGCGCTCCTATCGCTCCCCAACTGAGCTACATTAGCATCAAAGTCAAGTAAAATCAAGGGTTTTACAAGCGGATATGTTTATTTTTTGAAATTCGGATATGCTTATTTCACATCCATTCCGCTTGCTATTATAAACCCTTTTTGAAGAAATTTCAAGTGGTTTCACAAACATTTTAAAAAAGAGCAAGAGGTCAGAAATCTTTTTTCATTTGGTCGTATGGGAAAAATTCAAATCCAAGCGAATGATAAAGCTTGACTGCTTTTTCGTTCTCTTTTTCCACTTCCAGACGGTAGCGGCTTGCAGGAAAGTTTTCTTCCAAAAAGGCAAAAAAAGCTTTACCGATTCCTTTGCTGCGAAATTCAGGTAACACAAGAATTTCCTCGATCCAGATTACCTCGCCCCCTGCTTCCTGACTCCAGGTGCGCGCCAAAAGAGCGTAGCCTGCAATTTTCCCTTCAGATTCAAATATAAAAGCATCGGCAAAGGGAGAGCCTTCCATCAAAAGATGGAAGGTCTTCTCTATATTTTCATCGGGGATGGGGGAAAGGACCACATCGCTCTGATAAAACTTTTTTGCCATTTCTAAATAAATTTCTTTGTCCTCTTGTGTGATTTTGCGGATCATTGGTGTTTTTTCTCCTTCTTGGGGATATAAAATGCGCGTGTAGAGTTGAGCACAGCCAAAAGGCAAACGCCTACATCTGCGAAGATCGCAAGCCAAAGAGGGACGCTTTCTTCGCCTAAAAAGATATTGGGAACAAGAACAAAAAGCTTGATGCCAACGGACAGGATGATGTTTTCCCGTACAATAGCAAGGGTCTTTTTTGCAATTTTGATGGCAAGGGCAACCTTGGAGGGCTTATCGTCCATTAAAACTACATCAGCTGCTTCTACAGCGGCATCGGTGCCGATACCTCCCATAGCAATGCCGATATCTGCTTTTGCCAACACGGGAGCGTCGTTGATACCGTCTCCTACAAAGATGACCCCTTCCTTGGATTCTTCTTTCATCTTTTCCAGAAGATGGAATTTATCTTCCGGCAGCAGATCTCCGAAAATTTGCGAAATACCAAGGCTTTGTCCGATCTTCTCTGCGGTGTGCTTACTGTCGCCCGACAGGAGGGCAATGTTCAGAATCCCCATTTCCTTTAAGTCGGAAATAGCCTTTTTGGAATCGGGACGAAGCTGATCGGAAATAACGATGTGTCCCAGATACTCGTTTTTCTTGCCGATGTGTACGGTTTTTCCTGTGTGATCGCAAATCTTGCAAGGGGTGAGTGCGATCCCTTCCTTTGCCATTAGCTTTTCATTGCCTACAAAATACTCTGTATCATCAATGAAAGCGCGGATTCCCTCTCCGGGGATCTCTTCGATTTTTCCGATCCTTTTCTTATCAATATCGCCCCGGAAGGCTTTTTTCAGTGACAGGGAAATGGGATGGTTGGAATAGTGCTCACAGGTGGCTGCAATTTCAAGAAGCTTTTCTTCGTCCAGCCATTCGGGGTGAATGGCGGTTACCTTGAAAACGCCCTTGGTGAGGGTGCCTGTTTTGTCAAAAATGCAGAAATCGGATTTGGTAAGATGCTCGAGGCTGTTTGCGCTTTTGATCAAAATGCCCACTCTTCCTGCACTGCCGATGCCACAGAAAAAGGAAAGGGGCACGGAGATCACAAGGGCGCAGGGGCAAGAGATCACAAGGCAGGTGATCGCTTTGTGAAGCCACAGAGAAAAATTGCCACCGAACAGAGGTGGAATAAGGGCGAGAGAAAGAGCCAGGATCACAACAGCAGGGGTATAAATTTTGGAAAATCTGGTAATAAAGCGCTCTGCTTTGGATTTTCCGTCGGTGGCACTGTCGATCAGATCCAAAATCTTTTCTGCAGTGCTTTCGCCAAAGGTGCTTTCCACACGAACGGTCAGCGCGCCGTTCATATTGATGCAGCCGCTATATACCCGATCTCCTTCTCCAACCTCTTTCGGAAGACTTTCTCCGGTTAAAACCGCGGTATCCAAAAAGGACTCGCCGCTGACGATAACACCGTCAAGAGGAATCTTTTCACCGGGCTTTACCAGGATCAAAGCGCCCACGGGAACCTTCTCCGGATGAACCTCTTTTTCTTCTTCGTTTTCCAGGAGCGTTGCGTGATCGGGGTGAATGTCCATCAGATCTGCAATGCTCTTATGGCTTCTGGAAACGGCGAGATCTTGGAAAAATTCGCCGATATGATACAGCAGCATTACCATTACGCCTTCTCCCCCTTCTCCAATGGCAAAGGCACCGAAGGTGGCGAGGGTCATTAAAAAGTTTTCATCAAAGAATCTGCCCCGAAAAAGGCCCAAAAAAGCTTTTTTGATCACATCCCATCCGCAAAGAAGGTAGGAGGGGATAAAAAGAAGAAATTCGGGAACGGGGAGAGAGGGGAGGTTTTTTACAGCGATTTTTGCAAAAACAAAAAGCAGGGCGGAAACAGCGATGAGAAGAAGCTCGGAAAGCTGATCTTTTTCTATTTTTTCTTTCTTTTTGCTGATGATGATATCAGGCTCGATTTTTTTTGCTTCCTCCGCTACGCGGCGAAAGACTTTTTCAAAAGCGCGGTCGGAGGCTTCCAGCTCCATTTTTTTAGCAACAAATTGGATGCGAACATTTTCTACGCCCTCGATCTTTTTCAGGGCACTTTCCAAATTTGCCGCGCAATGGGCGCAATCTAAATTTTCAATGTGATAAGTTTTTTTCATTCCTTAATATGCTCCAATCCGATTTTCGTGATGGCGTGCACATGCTCATCTGCCAATGAATAGAAAAGGGTTTTTCCTTCTCGGCGGAAACGCACAAGCTCACTGCTTTTCAAGATTTTTAATTGATGGGATACGGCGGAAGGGGTCATATCCATCAGTGCCGCAAGATCCCCTACGCATAGCTCCTTATCTCCCAAAAGAAACAGGATCTTCAGCCTTGTAAAATCCCCGAATACCTTAAAAAATTCTGCTAGCTCGGAAAGCTCTTTCTTCGGGGGGAGATGGTCCCATATCTTCTTCGCTTCTTTTTCCGAGAGCAGAAGAAAAGGGGTGATCAGGTCTTTTTGGTCCATAATTTCTCCTTTAATTGAATATGTGTTCAAATGATATTATATTCAACTGTTTTCTTCTTGTCAAGAAAAAAGAGCCAATTTTATTGGCTCTTTTTGATGTTTCCCGTAAAGAAGAGGCGAAGGATTCTTCCGAAAAGGTCGGAAAATCCCAGAGGCTTGATCTCTTCTGTGGCGGAAATGGGGATTTCAAATACGGTTTTTCCGTCTTTCTGATAAAAGACCGTTCCGATCTTCTGTCCCTTTGCTATGGGCGCTTGCAGTTCTTCCGGGAGGTTAATTTTGGCGGTGATTCCTGCTGCTTCATTTTTATTTAAAAGAATGCCCTCAGAAGGGGAGGTAAGTGTTACGGTATCCTTTTCTCCCCCCCAAACGCGAAGTGTGGGAAGATCGAGCCTTTCCGGCTGAAAGTAGGAAAAATTGGCAAAGCCGTAGTCCAGCATCGTTTTTGCGGCGGAAAAACGGTCTGCACTGGTGTCTCCTGCCAGGACAACGGCGCAAAGCTTTAGCCCTGCCCGCTCCGCGGAAGCGGATACGCAAAATTTTGCTTTGGCGGTGGAACCTGTTTTCAGTCCGGTGGCGCCCGGGTAAAAGCGGATCAGCTTGTTGGTATTGGAAAGCCCAAATTCTCCGCCTCGTATGGAATCGATCCAAATGGTGGTATAAGGGTATATATTATCATAGGAAAGAAGTGCTTTAGACATCAGCGCAACATCTCTTGCGGTGGAAAGACCGGTCTCACCGTCGTCCAGTCCTGTGGGATTGCAGAAAACGGTATTGTGCATACCAAGGGCTTTGGCTTTATCATTCATTGCGGCAACAAAGCCGTCAACGGTTCCCGAGATCATTTCCGCAAGTGCTACCGCACCGTCGTTGGCACTGGATACAAAGACTGCTTTTAAAACATCGTGAACACTGATCTCTTCTCCCGGTTCCAAATACACCTGGCTTCCACCCATGGAGGCGGCGTTTTCACTGATAGGGACATGGTCCTCCAGCTTTATCGTTCCTTTTTCCAAAGCTTCCATGGTCAGAAGCAGTGTCATGATTTTGGTTACGCTTGCAATCGGAAGCTTCTCATCGGGGTTTTGTGCATAGAGAACCTCGCCGGTGGTCTGCTCGATTAAAAATGCACTTTTGCAGGGCAGGTTCAAGTTGATTTCAGGCGCCGATTCTTTGCTTGCATCTTCTGCAAAAACTGTTAAAGGGAAAAATGAAGCAAGGGAAAGGGAAATGACCAAAATGCAACAAAGTAGCTTTCTCATAAAATTCTCCTTTTTGTCGAAAATATTCATAAAAATGATAAAAACAGAGGGATATCGGTATAATATATGAATAAAACGCAAAAAATATACCAAATTTTGAAAATTGCTTGACAAACGGAAAAAAGGGTGTATTATATAGTTACCAATTAAAATTTTTCCAAAGGAGAAAATAATTATGAAAAAAATCGTAGCACTGCTTCTCGCAGTTCTGATGCTCTTTGGTGCATCTGTAATGTTCACTTCCTGTGGCGAGAAAGAAGACAACACATTGGATATGGCTACCAACGCTGCATTCCCTCCTTATGAATACAAGGACGGCGAAACCTTTAAGGGTATCGATGTAGAGATCGCAACCTTGATTGCTGAAAAGCTCGGTATGGAGCTTAAGATTCACGATGTTGAATTTGGTTCCATCGTTGCAGGTGTTCAGAGCAACAAGTTCGATATGGGTATGGCCGGTATGACCGTTAATGCAGAGCGTCTGGAAAAGGTTAACTTCTCCAAGACCTACGCAAACGGTGTTCAGGTTGTTATCGTTAAGGAAGACAGCGAATATGCTTCTTTTGAAGATTTCTACACCGCATTCGAGGGCGAAGAGGGTGAAGAAGTTCCCGCAGGCGTAAAGGAAGGCATCAAGATCGGTGTTCAGCAGGATACCACCGGTGACATCTACTCTTCTGACGATCCCGAAAACTGGGGCTTCGGTGCTGACAATGTAATTCGTTACAAGACCGGCGCAGACGCAGTTCAGGCACTCGTTAGCGGCAAGGTTACCGCAGTGATCATTGACAACGAGCCTGCAAAGGAATTTGTTAAGAGCAACAAGGGTCTGAAGATCATGGATGCTACTTATGTAGAAGAAGATTATGCAATCGCAATTGCCAAGACCAACACTGAGCTTCTCGACAAGATCAACGATGCACTTGCTGAACTGGAAGATGAAGGCAAGATCGCAGAGATCATTGAAAAGTATATCCCCAGCAAATAAGAGAATTTAAATCTATACTGAGAAACGGGTAGCCTTTGGGTTATCCGTTTCTTGCGGTATAAAACCGCTGTTCAGAAAGGAAAAAATATGTTTCAACTCAGTTCCGTCACTGCGGCTCTAAGTCCGTTTCTTTGCGGCTCCTTTGGAACTTGGTGGCAAAACCAGGTGGAGACCTTTGATTTGGAAAAATCCGGTTGGTTTCAAGAGTTTATTTACGAGATCGACCGAAATTTTGTCCGGGAAGACCGGTGGCTATCTTTAATAAAAGGCCTTTTGAATACTCTCCACATTACATTTTTTGCAGTTCTTTTGGGTATTGCAATCGGTATTGTGATTGCGCTCGTTCGTTCTACATACGATAAGAATTACAGTGAAATGAAACAGTGCGGTGGGATCGGAAGATGGATCCTCGCCTTTTTCAATGCTGTTTCCAATATTTATCTTGCAGTGATTCGCGGCACGCCGGTGGTGGTACAGCTGCTTATCATGTACTTTATTATTTTTGAATCATCAACCAATGGCATTATGGTCGCCATTATTGCCTTCGGTGTAAATTCAGGTGCGTATGTTGCGGAGATTTTCCGCGGCGGTATTATGGCGGTAGATCACGGTCAGTTTGAAGCCGGCAGATCCCTCGGCTTCAATTACATTCAAACGATGATCTATATTGTGATCCCTCAGATGTTCAAGACGGTTCTTCCTACCCTTTGCAATGAATTTATCGTTTTGTTGAAGGAGACTGCCGTTGCGGGCTATGTTGGTATTGCTGACTTGACCAAAGCAGGTGACTTGATCCGTGGCCGTACCTTCTCTGCTTTTATGCCGCTGATTGCTGTAGCGGTGATCTATTTTGTGATCGTAATGATCTTTACAAAGCTTGTAGGTAAGCTGGAAAGGAGGCTGCGTAAGAGTGATCGATAATAAAGCTTTGATCCGTGTAGAAGGACTTTGCAAAAATTTTGGTTCTCTGGAAGTGCTCAAGGGCATTGATACCGAGATTCACAAGGGCGAGGTCGTGGTTATCATCGGTGCTTCCGGCTCCGGTAAATCCACCTTCCTGCGCACCCTGAACCTTTTGGAGCGTCCTACCTCCGGCAAGATCTTCTTTGATGATGCGGAAATTACCTCTCCCAAGGCGAATGTCAATCTACACCGCCAGAAAATGGGTATGGTGTTCCAGCAGTTTAACCTTTTTCCTCACAAGACAATTTTGGAAAATATGACCTTGGGCCCGATCAAGGTATTGAAAAAGAGCAAGGCGGAAGCGACGGAGAAGGCGATGGAGCTGCTTGCCCGTGTAGGTCTTGAAGACCGTGCTAACTCGTACCCCAGTCAGCTCTCCGGTGGACAAAAGCAGAGAGTTGCCATTGTAAGAGCACTTGCGATGGAGCCTGAAGTGATGCTCTTTGACGAGCCTACCAGTGCCCTTGACCCTGAGATGGTAGGGGAAGTGCTTGCTGTTATGAAATCCCTTGCGGAAAGCGGTATGACCATGGTCGTGGTCACTCACGAAATGGGCTTTGCCAAGGAAGTGGGTACCCGTATGATGTTTATTCATGAGGGAGTGGTTGCGGAAGAGGCTCCTCCCCAGGAGTTTTTCTCCAACCCCAAGCACCCCAGACTGAAAGACTTCTTATCAAAGGTTTTATAAAAAAGAAAACGCGGACTTATTCCGCGTTTTTTTAATAAAAAAAAGAACCAAAGGTTTTCTTTGGTTCTTTTCATTTTTATTTAGATGCCGGGGTTCTGGCCAAGGGTAATGGAGGTATCACCGCCGGATCCGCTGCCGGAGGGAGGAGTGGAGGAACCGCCATCAATGCTGGGGAAAGAGGGGAAGGGTTTCAGATAATCCGAAAAAGAGGGGAGATCTCCCATTCCCTCGGGTACTGCAGGGAAGTCCTTATCATTCTGAGGAGGGAGCACGGGGGTTGAAGACTCATCATCATTGGTTTCTTCCTTCTTAACTTCTTCTTTCTTAGCTTCTTCCTTCTTTTCTTCTGCGGCGGGCTTCTTCGTGGTGGTAGGCCAATATACGGGAGTACCGGTAAATGTAGTAGTGGTCATAGAGCCACGGGAAGGAGTAGAATATGTTTTCTTGGAAGAAGATGTTGTCTTCGCGGTAACCTTAGCGCCGTCTGTTTCTGTTTTTTCCGTGTCTACCGAAGAATCGGGCTTTTCCTTTGCACAGGATACAAAGATGACACCGGTGATCAAAATCATCAAGATCATAGGGAGAAGTAAACGTTTCATATCAATACCTCACTTGTCGAGAAAATTACATTCTATAAAATTATGGTAAAGGAAATCTGGGTGTTTCGATAACCTCACCTGCAGTGGGGCCTTTTTCAGGTTCCTTTTCCGGTTCTTTCTCGGGTTCTTTCTCGGGTTCTTTTACCGGATCCTTGTCAGACTCTTGATTGGAATCCTTATTGGAGTCTTTATTTGTATCTTTATCAGAGTCCTTATCTTTTTCCGTGTCCTTGTTTGTATCTTTGTCTTTGCTTGTATCCTTGTCTTTGTCAGAATCCTTATCGTTGGGGTTGATGGTTACAGAATCAAATTCAAAGATGATATCCTCGCTGCCGATGATTACACCTTCATCTTTTTCAGCAGTTTCAGGCTGATCATTTTTATCTTTGTTGTTTTTCTTTTTGCCGGAGCAAGCCGTGCAAGAAAGAAGCACAAATATTGCCAAAAGGATGGCTAAATAGCGTTTCATAAAATCTCCTTTTGTGTACCGATGGTACACCTTATATATATCTACACTGTATTATACAATGAAGTTAGGAAAAAAGCAATAGGAATTGTTGCCAAAATAAAATTTTTATTTTGTATAAAAAAAAGAGAGAAGCGATCGCATCTCTCTTTTTGATTCTTTTTCTTACTTCAGCTCAGCGGTAGCGCCTGCTTCAGCAAGCTTCTTCTGAATTTCTTCAGCATCGGACTTGGAAACTGCTTCCTTGATCTTGGAAGGAACATTTTCAACCATGTCTTTTGCATCTTTCAGACCGAGACCGGTGATCTCACGAACAACCTTGATAACATCGAGCTTCTTATCGCCGAAGCTGGTCATTACAACATCGTATTCGCTCTTTTCTGCTTCAGCAGCACCGCCTGCAGCGGGAGCAGCAGCGCCTGCAACTGCAACGGGAGCAGCGGAAACGCCGAACTCTTCTTCAAGAGCGGAAACGAGATCTTTCATTTCAAGAATGGTAAGGGATTTGATTTCTTCAAGAATCTGGGTGGTCTTTTCAGTAGCCATTTTAATTTACCTCCAATAATAATAAAAATTAAATTTGTAATAGTAGGGAAAAAGGACGATTATGCTTCTGCAGATTCGCCTGCTTCTTCCTTGTCGATCTTCGCCTGAAGAACATATGCGAGTCCGTAAAGGGGACCCATCATGCTGCCCATGATCTTGCAGAGCATTTCTTCCTTGGAAGGAGTGCTTGCGAGTTCATTTACTGCAGCGGCATCGATCACACCGCCATCAATAAAACCTGCTTTGATTTCAAAAGTGGGGATCTTGTCCGCGTACTCTTTCAAAATCTTTGCGGGAGCGATGGGATCTTCAGCAGAAATAGCAAGAGCGTTCATACCTTCAAGATGAGCCTTGATATCGCCGTAACCACAAGCGTCACAAGCTCTTCCGGTCATGGAGTTCTTGTAAACCTTGTAATCAACGCCTGCTTCACGAAGTGCTTTGCGGAGCTGGGTATCCTGCTCTACGGTAATACCTGCGTAAGTAACAAGTACACCTGCAACGGCATTCTGAATCTTTTCGGTAAGCGCTGCACATTCTGCCTGCTTCTTTTCAAGAATCTTTGCGCTGGGCATCTTTCTACCTCCATTTTAGTATTTAAGACAAAAAGGGCATTCCTTCTGTCGAAGAAATACCCTTTGCATAAAAACAAAATCATAGGTTTCCTCGACAGGCGTCATACTTTCAGAAGGCGAGCCTTCACCTGTTGTCTTAGGGAACAAACGAGATTATAGCACCCTTTGGTGCATTTGTCAAGTGTTTTTAGCCAAGCTTTGCAGCGTTAACTTTAACACCGGGGCCCATCGTAGAAGCGATGACGCAGCTCTTAATGTACTGGCCCTTTGCAGCTGCGGGTTTTGCTTTGATGATTGCACCCATCAGTGCATCGAAGTTTTCGATGAGCTTTTCTTTACCGAAGGAAGCCTTGCCGATGGGGCAGTGGATGATGTTGGTCTTATCAAGTCTGTACTCGATCTTACCGGCTTTTGCATCCTGAACTGCTTTTGCAACATTGGGAGTTACGGTACCTGCCTTGGGGTTAGGCATCAGACCCTTAGGACCGAGCACTTTACCCAGACGGCCGATGACGCCCATCATATCGGGAGTTGCAATAACAACATCAAATTCAAACCAGTTTTCATTCTGGATCTTTGCTACGAGATCCTCGGCACCTACATAATCGGATCCTGCTTCTTCAGCAGCCTTTACATTGTCACCCTTTGCAAATACAAGGGTACGAACCTTTTTACCGGTACCGTTGGGGAGAACAACAGCGCCACGAACCTGCTGGTCAGCGTGACGGGAGTCAACACCCAAACGAACATGAAGTTCGATGGTTTCGTCAAACTTTGCTTTTGCGGAAGCGATTACATTTTCAAAAGCTTCTTCGGTATCGAAGAGCTGATGGGTATCAAATGCTTCGACGCTTGCCTGATATTTCTTACCTTTTTTCATGTTACAGCTCCTTTCTTACTCTTCCACAGTTACGCCCATGCTGCGTGCAGTACCTGCGATCATGCTCATAGCAGTCTCGATGGAAGCAGCGTTCAGGTCGGGCATTTTCTGGGTTGCGATGGCGCGGAGTTGTTCCTGAGTCAGTTTTGCAACCTTGGTCTTGTTAGGAACAGCAGAGCCGGACTCAATACCAACAGCCTTCTTAACGAGAACTGCTGCAGGAGGAGTCTTGGTGATGAAGGAAAAGGTCCTGTCAGAGTAGATGGTGATGACAACGGGGATAATCAGTCCGACGTCGTTCTTGGTACGCTCATTGAACTCCTTGCAGAAGTTGGGAATGGCGATACCGTGCTGACCCAGTGCGGGACCGACAGGGGGTCCGGGCATTGCCTTTGCAGCGGGAAGCTGGAGCTTTACATAAGCTACGATTTTCTTTGCCATAATGGTTTTCTCCTTTCGTGGTGTTGCGGGAACCGAAGTTTTGATTCCCTCCCACAACTGCCTGTCCGGCAGTTATTTAAGCCCTCTCGGGCATTAAATCAAAATAAATTAAAACAGTTGGATCCAAGCGGCATCCAATTCGATCTTGGTGCTTCTGCCGTGAAGATCGGCAAGAACCTTGACCTTTTTCAGGTCCTGAGAAATCTCTTCTACTACTGCAGAGGAGATGTGCGCTGCCAAAGGACCACCGGTTACGCGGACCTTGTCACCCACCTTAAAGGGCAACTCTTCAGCGGCACTTTCTACACCGAGAGCAGCAACTTCCT
>JAZUOK010000108.1:0-5591 GCA_045604665.1 Eubacteriales bacterium
GCAAGAGGGATAAGAGAACTTGGGCTTGCCGATTTCCTTAACAATGTCATTGATAAAGGCAACCAATCCGCGGATCTCTTCAAAAGCGGTCATGATCGCGCCGTACATTTCCTCGTCGGAAACTTCCTTTGCGCCTGCTTCGATCATAACGACCTTCTTTTCGCTTGCGGCAACGGTAAGTTCCAGGGTGCTCTTTGCTCTCTGTTCCATGGTGGGGTTGATGACAACTTCACCGTCAACCAGTCCGACAAATGCACCACCGATGGGTCCGTTCCAAGGAATATCGGAAATGGAAAGAGCAATGGAAGCACCGATCATAGCGGCAACTTCGGGAGAATTGTCCTGATCTACCGAAAGGGTGAGAAGGGAGATGCAAACATCGTTTCTCAGATCCTTGGGGAAGAGGGGACGGATCGGGCGGTCGATCACACGAGAGGTGAGGATCGCCTTGGTAGAAGGTCTGCCTTCTCTTCTGTTAAAGCTTCCGGGAATACGGCCTACAGCGTAAAGTCTCTCTTCGTAGTCCACAGAAAGGGGAAGAAAATCGATCCCGTCTCTGGGAGCAGCAGATGCAGTTGCGTTTGCAAGGATGCAGGTGTCGCCGTAGCGAACAAGACAAGATCCGTTTGCAAGCTGGCTGATCTTACCGGTTTCAACGATCAGAGGTCTGCCGGCGTATTCATATTTGAATATTCTGTGATTTTCAAACATATCGGTTCCCGATTACTTTCTCAGACCGAGCTTCTCGATGATGGCTCTGTAACGGTTGATGTCCTTCTTCTGAAGGTAGCCGAGAAGGTTTCTTCTGTGGCCTACCATCTTGAGCATACCTCTGCGAGAGTGGTGGTCCTTCTTGTTGACCTTCAAATGCTCGGTAAGGGTGTTGATTCTTGAGGTCAGGATTGCGATCTGAACCTCGGGAGATCCGGTGTCTCCTTCGTGAGTTGCGTAAGTGGTAATGATTTGCTGCTTTTCTTCTTTCAGCATGGTTTTCACCTCCATAAATTCTGATCCTGTAACCCGGCAAGGGCAGGTGAACGGCCTTAAAAAGGCATTTACCCCTTCACTGCGTTACGGATTCTGTGTTCTGCTTCGTCTTACCACAGACGGAGCAGAAAAAATTTTACCACAGATCAAGAAAAAAAGCAAGGCTTTTTCTTCCGATTTGGGATTTTCTTACTATTATATATAAAAAATTTACAAGATCTTCATTTTTGCCAAAAGAAACCACGGCCTTTTTTCATTTTTTTAACGATCTTTCGCTTCATTTTCATTTGCATCATACAGCGAAGGGTGTAGAGAGCAAAAAAGAGAGAGGCGATAAAGATCATGGCTTCTAAAAGACTGGCATTTGTTTTGAAGGAAACACTTTTCTTTCCGGAAATTTCTCCCGTTTTTTTATTCAGACAGGAAAGACCGAGGGTGAGGGAAGGACAAAGAACAATATTATCCAGCATGCATAGATGCTTTTTTAAAATGGGTTTTGTATCCATATTTTTCTCCTTGTATTTTTTCTTATTGTTCCGCGAAAATGAAAAAATATGATTGATTTCTCGTTTCGACAAATCCTACAATTTCACGATGTTACAATGATACTCCAAAACGGATAAAGATAGGATGTGTAACAATGGAAAAGAAAAAAGAAGCGAGTTTGAAAAAACAAAAAAGAAAATCGGAAAAAATACGAAAAACGAAAGAGATCCTCCAAAAGGCGGTTCGTTATCTTGCGGAAGGTATCCTTCGGGTGGGCGATGCCTTCTGGGATCTTCTGGCAGGGGAGAAGGAAAAAAAGAAAAAAGGGAAGAAGGTCGTTTCGGTCCTTCTGTTTTTCACCTTTCTGTTTTTCTTTTCCGCTGTGATCGGTCTTGCAAAGTTTCCCCTTGGGATCTATCCTGCAGGCTTTGCCCTTTTATCGGCCCTTGGGGGATGGGGCAAATTTGATCGGAAGGATGCTTTCTCAAAAGACAGAGAGACCCTCGAGATGGCCGCAATTCTCACTTCCTTTGCCGGGGTGATGCTCTCTACCGCCTTTATGGAAAAAAACGGGTTCTTTTATCTTTTGACTTATCTGATCCTTTTTCTTGCCCGTGCCGGTCTCACCGGCGGTAAATTGAATGAGGCACCCCTTGCGCGCGTTACCTTTTCTTCTGTCAGCGCGGTGGGACTTGGACTTCTGCTTGCTTTTTTTGAAGGCTTTCCCATAAGAGAAGCCTTTGGCGCCATCAGCCTCGGGATCATTACGCCTCTTCTGACCTATCTTTTGTGCGGCTTTTATATTTTTACGGAGGAAGGGGGAAAGCAAGGGACGCTTTATACACAGAAAAAGGTATATTTAGAGGGAGCTTTTTTTACCTTGATTTATCTTTTTCTTTTTGCATTGCGTGAAGTAACTTTGTTTGGTTTTTCTCTGCCTTTTGTGCTTGCTACCCTTCTTACGCTTTCTCTTGCCAAAACAAAAGGTGCACTTTTCGGTGCGGCAGGGGGAATGATCGGCGGAATGGCTGTGGCAAACACAGTAGTTGCCCCTGCTTTGGCAGTGGCAGGATTTTTTGCAGGACTGTTTTTTGAGTATTCTTCCTATGTGGCTTTGATGGTATCCTTTGTTGCTTCTTGCGGATACTGTATTTATACCGACGGTCTTGAAAGCTTTGGGTATCTTACAGCGGATTTTGTTCTTGCGGCAATTTTGTTTTTCCCCCTTCAGCTTTTGTTTCCTAAGGAAAAAACGGAAAAGAAAAAGGCACTGGTGCGCGACCCCAGCTATAAGGAAAGCGTGCGGCACGCCAGACAGAAGCTAAAGAATATGAGCGAGGCATTTTCCTCCTTATCCGAGGTGTTTTATACAGTCAGTGATACCATTAAAAAACCAAAATATTCCGAAGCCTTAAGGCTTGTGAGTGATTGCTGCTCGGAGCACTGCTCGCGCTGCTCCCTTGCAGGAGTTTGCTGGGGGGAAGAGCAGTCAAGATCGGTGGAGTCCGCTTCCTTTGCTGCCAATAAGCTTTTGAGTGAGGGCAGCATTACAAGGGAGGATTTTTCAGAGCCTTTTCGTACCCGATGCATCAGTTTAAATCAGCTTGTAGATCTGGTCAATCGCCGCTTCGGAGAACTGAACGGAAGCTTTTTGAAGAATAACAAAACAAGGCTTTTGGCAGGGGAGTACAGTTCTGTTTCGCGGCTTTTGAAGAGCACTGCAGGAGAGCTGAATAAGGAGCTTGCGTATAACCCAGCCCTGGAGGCACGGGCAGCGAAGATCTTAAAAGAAATGGGGATCGAATACCGAAGAGCAGCAGTCTTCGGGGAAAGGGATCTGCGCATAGAGGTTTACGGTGTTTTTCTGGATCGGATCCGTCTTTCCAGTGAAAAAATAATTGCCTCTTTCGAGAAAGAATTTCGTTGTCTGTTTGATGCACCCAGCTTTTTTATGATGGAGGAAAGCGTTGTGATGCGTCTGCGAAGAAAAAGAGTTCTTTCTCTTGAATGTGCCAAAAACGGCTGCACCAAAAAGGGAGAGAGCGTCAGCGGCGATCACGCATCCTTTTTTGAAACGGACGAGAACTATTTTTACACCTTGATCTGTGATGGAATGGGTAGCGGCAGAGAGGCGGCCTTTACCAGCAGACTAGCCTCTATTTTCATTGAAAAATTGATGCACTGCGCTACGCCAAAGAGCGTTACACTGGAAATGCTCAATACCTTTTTGATGAGTAAAACCGATGAGACTTTCACTACGGTAGATCTTCTTGAGATCGACCTGCTTTCGGGAGAGGCCAATTTCATTAAGGCAGGAGCCGCCCCTTCTTATATTTTGCGTGGGGATCGGCTGCATCGCATTGAATCTTTAACGCCTCCTGCAGGGATCTTGGGCAGAATGTGTGCGGAACAAACGGCCTTTACGCTGAAGGAAGGGGATTTTGTGATCCTCCTTTCCGACGGGGTGGAGTCGGGCGAGGAGGGCTTTTTCCCCAAGCAGCTTTCCGGAAGGACCTTTGATTCTGCCGCAGCCCTTTGTGATCATCTGTTCTCGGCGGCAAAGGAAAAAGGACCGTCCAGAGACGATATGAGCATTTCAGTCCTGCGAATTATGAATAGCAAGTGAACAAAATATTTATTTTTTGCGTAATTTCCCTTGACAAAAAAGACTCTTTCGAGCATAATATTACCATAAAAACGAAAGGGGAAAGCGGATGAAAGAAAGACGCCATATTCTTGTATTTCTTTTGGTCTTTGCCCTTCTGTGCACAGCATTGGTTTCCTGCTCTTCTCCGAGGAAGGAACTTGTGGGAAGATGGGAAATTGATATTGAGGATGAAGAGCTTGGAAATTTCTCCATGGTCTATCATTTGAAGGAAGACGGGGATATTTATCTGGAACAAAAGACGGATGATGTGGTTCCGTTCTCCATCTTTTTCGGCACCTGGTCTGTAGAAGGAGAAAAGATCCTCATTCAGGGCGACGGCAAAAAGGATACCTTCTCCTATTCGGTAACGGATACGGAATTAACCCTTTCCAGAGAAGGGGAAGAAGACCTGTTCTTTCGCAAGGTTTAGTACCTGAAAAAAGAAGGAAAAAAGTTAAAAAAGTATTGAAACAGAGCCTCTTTTTCGCATTTTTTGCGATGGAGGCTCTCTTTTTGTGAAAAAAAGAAAATCACAACATATTGTGTTTTGCGCAAAAAATATTTACAATATCTTGTGTTTTTTGTATTGACAAGCACAATAAGCTATGCTATACTGTGTAGGCAACAAACTCAAAGAGGAATCACAATGAATATTCAAGGCTATCAAAAGCTGACACTTCTGGATTTTCCCGGTAAGGTGGCATGTACGGTTTTTACAGGCGGATGCAATCTTCGCTGTCCGTTTTGTCACAATGCAACACTTGTGCTTTCGCCCAGAGAAGGGGAAAACAAAGAGGAGGAAGTTCTTTCGTTCCTTTCCTCCCGAAGGGGGATCCTGGAGGGGGTTTGCATTACAGGAGGCGAACCGATCCTTCAGCCCGATCTTGCGCATTTTGTGGAAAAGGTAAAACAAATGGGGTATCTTGTGAAACTGGATACCAACGGATCGGATCCTGCGGCGCTTTCTCTTTTGTTAAAGAAGGGCGGTGTTGATTACATTGCCATGGATATCAAATCCTCTCCCGAAAACTATGGAAAAGCGATAGGAAGGGATCTGTCCTTTGATCGCTTTGCAGAGTCGGTCTCTGTCATTCGTTCCTCCGGTATCCCTTATGAATTTCGTACTACGGTGGTCAAAGGGATCCATACCAAGGAGGATATGGAGAGCATCGGAAAATTTCTTCAAAAGGATGAGAAATATTTCCTTCAGGGATTTGTAGATTCGGGAAATCTCATCGGAACAGGATATGAAGCCTTTTCCGCCGAAGAAATGAGTGATTTCTTGAGAGTGATCAAAAAATATATTCCCGGAGCGAGTCTTCGGGGGCAAGAAGAAGGAGAATAAATATGTATCAGGTAAACAAGCGCGACGGAAAAATCGTTTCCTTCGAGATTTCCAAAATTTCTTCTGCGATCAAACAGGCTTTCGAGGCTTGCGAGAAGAATTACAACGACAATATCATTGATTTTC
>JAZUOK010000109.1:0-4713 GCA_045604665.1 Eubacteriales bacterium
GGCTTATTTGCCCAACTTTCAACAATACTGATAATCAGTCCTGAGAATGCATCCGATGAATATACAGCATTAACATTTTCGCTAACGATAGCATTAAGTTCTCTCGTTACACTTTCTCTGAAAGAAATCAGCAGATTGCGACCCGCTTGACGAATAGCCTCCTCGCTTGATTTCGTCATTCTCTCCGTTTCAACTTTTGCGCCGGCTAAGATTTTATCTGCCTGTGCCTGTGCATCAGCAATAATCTTTTCGGCATCTGACTTTGCCGCCTCAACGATAGCCTTGGCTTCTGCTTCAGCAGTTTCAACACCATCCTTCTTAATCTGCTCAATAAGCTCCTGAAGTTGAACTTCCATAATTCTATCTCCTTTTACATTTAGTCAATTTTACTGCTTAAAAACAAAATGGATCCAACTTCCTCTGCAGACAGCTGGATCCATTAATTTAGTTACAATTATTCGCTTTTGATTATTTTAACATATTTATCGTTTCTCGTCAAGGTCTTTAATAATATAATTTGAAAATGTTATTATATGCAATAATTCTACTACATTCTAATGCCTTGAATTATAAGCCGAAATGTTATATAATATACATTGCAAATTTTGATTTTACGGAGCGAAATTATGAGCGATAACAAAGAAATGCTTGGCTCGGCGCCAATCGGTAAACTGCTGTTTAAATTGGCAGTACCGACGGTGGTTGCCCAGCTTATCAATATGCTATACAACATCGTTGACCGCATTTATATCGGTCACATGCCGGGTGACGGAAGCCTTGCGCTTACAGGTGTGGGCGTATGTATGCCGATCATAATGATCATTTCGGCTTTTGCGGCACTGATTGCTTCAGGCGGTGCACCGAAGGCATCTATCTCCATGGGCAAGGGCGATAAAAATTCTGCCGAAAAAATCATGGGCGGGTGTTTTTCTCTGCAGATTATTATCTCCGCCGTTCTGAGTGCCGTTTTGCTGATTTGGAATAAAGATCTGCTTTTGATGTTTGGTGCGAGTGAAAACACCATTGGTTACGCCAACGACTATATGAATATCTATGCGCTTGGTACGGCATTTGTTCAGTTAACACTTGGTATGGGTGCATTTATCACAGCGCAGGGCTACACAAAAATCAGTATGATTACGGTGCTTATAGGTGCTGTCAGCAATATTATTCTCGACCCTGTTTTCATTTTCGGCTTTAATATGGGTGTTAAAGGCGCGGCACTTGCCACCATCCTTTCCCAAGCAATTTCTTGCGTTTGGGTGCTTCTTTTCCTTTGCGGTAAGAAAACCTATTTAAAGCTTAAAAGGCAGAATCTCCGCATAGACGGAAAACTCATTTTCCCCTGCATCGCACTTGGAACGGCAACCTTTATTATGCAGAGCAGCGAAAGTGTGATTTCGGTTTGCTTTAATTCTTCGCTTTTAAAATACGGCGGCGATATTGCCGTAGGTGCTATGACCATACTTACAAGTGTGATGCAGTTTGCGATGCTCCCGATGCAAGGTATTGCACAGGGCGCACAGCCGATTTTGAGTTATAACTTCGGAGCTAAAAACATAGAGCGTGTAAAGAAAACATATCGGCTGTTGCTAATATCATGCCTCACTTATTCCTTTATCATTTGGGGTGCGATTATGCTGTTGCCGCAAGTGTTTGCAGGGATTTTCACGCCTGACGCACACCTCATTGAATTCACCGCAACGGCACTTCGTATCTACTGTGGTGTGATGTGTATCTTTGGTATTCAGATCGCCTGCCAGATGACCTTTGTATCCATCGGCAATGCACCTTGTTCTATTATCGTTGCCATTGTTCGAAAGTTCGTATTACTGTTGCCGCTGATCTATATTATGCCGCAACTGATTGCGGATAAGACTATGGGCGTTTACACAGCAGAACCCGTTGCCGACCTGATGGCCGTAACCTTTACCGCTATTCTTTTCACAGTACAATTTAAGAAAGCATTAAAATCTTTAACAACAGAAAACTCAAAGGAGACAGCACAATGAAAATTGCAGTAACTTACAAAAACGAACAGATCTTCCAGCACTTCGGTCATACCGAGCAGTTCAAGATCTATACCGCAGAGAATGGAAAAATAATCAATATCGAAGTGATTGATACCAACGGCAGCGGTCACGGAGCACTTGCAGGATTGCTTTCGGCGCTCGGTGTTGACGCTCTTATTTGCGGAGGCATCGGCGGCGGCGCACAGATGGCGCTTGCCGAGGCAGGCATCAAGCTTTACGGCGGTGTCAGCGGCTCCCCGGATGCCGCAGTTGAAGCGTTGCTTGGCGGCACGCTTGGATTTGATCCCAATGTAAAGTGCGACCACCACGACCATCACAGCGAAGGTCACATCTGCGGCGATCATGGCTGCGGTCATAACTGCTCGAGCAACAACTGTCATTAATTCCATTTGCTTTTCTTTGATTACAATTTTTACCCACTGATTTTACGGCACAAGCAAGGTATACTGTTAGTACAAGCAAAGTTGTTTTGTGTTACGACCACACAATACCGTCTTAGTAATAGGTAGTATCTTTGAAAATTCATCTTGTTTTCACAAGCACATTTCATCCCACAGTGCGATTTGCGGCAGGCGGAAACAGTGGACAAAAGATGCAAAAGAAGATATTTTGACCGAGAGAAAAGCCCGGTGTCAACGAGCAGTCACAGGTTCGAATCCTGTGATCTCAACCCCAAAAAAACAGCACTGCTTTGCAGTGCTGTTTTTTTATTTTTCACTAATTCGTTGGCAGCGGACTGCCATTCGTGTCTCTCCGCTTAAGGTACAGGTAAAAAGGGTCAGATCCCAATTGCCCGACAGCATTTGGGAAATATCAGTGCCATAAACTTCGGCAAGATAAGAAACCTTGTAATGATGCTCGGTGCCGTAAGGATCGATAAATGTTACCACATCATCCTTTTTTAAAAGGGAAAGCTTTCCGAAGTGGCTTTTGTAATTGTGCCCCGAGATGATCAGATCATCCGTAAAGACGCTTCCCCGATAGCGGCAAGGAGCACATTTTAAATTTTCATCGGTCCATTCATAATATACGGGAAGCTTAATTTCAAGCTTTTCAACAATGATCCTTCCGCAGAAGGCATCTTTTTCTACCACAATCACAGGAGTTTCATTTTCGGGGGAAAGGGTTACTTCTTCCCCATTTGTTTCAAGAAGATCTAAAATATGAGCTGATTTTTGACCTGCCTTTTGATCCTCCAAAAGATTATAACAAAGCCATACACCTGCGGCAATAAAAAGACAAATGCCGATGGCAAGAAAAACAAAAGCCTTATTTCTTCTTTTCATTTTTCTTTACCGTCGCTTCGTAAATACCAAGAGAAACAAAGCCTACACCTGCGATGGCGATCAGAATGATAGGCCACCAGTATTGACCCGTTTGGGGAAGCTTTTCTCCCACATAGGTATTGATGACTACAAAGCCGTTTTCCGCATCCCCATTGTAGCTGGCCTTATAATCGGAAACCTCTTTTTCCCGAAGGGAATATACACCTTCCTTGGGAAGGTCTTGGAACAGGTGCGACCAGCCGCTCTCTTCCCCGATCTCTGCCGTAGCAACGAGATTTTCGCCGTTAAAAAGCTGAATGGAAACACTGCTTGGTCTTTTCTTTGCAGCATTGTTTTTATCGTCCCACTTTTTGATTACGGAAATACTGATCTTTCTCGATGTATTCTCCTCTACCTTTGGCGAGCCGGATACTTCAAAATACAGTCTTCCCCCTGATTCATAGGGCACTAAAACAAGGTATGGATTGAAGGTATGCGTTCCCTCTTCCTCGCAGTACACAAGCCAGATTCCAAGGGAAAGATCAGAGAAGACCGCTTTTCCGTTTTCTGTTATTTTCGATAGTGAATCAATATGATGCTCCTTGATAAAGGTCAAAACACTCTTCGCCGCCAAATCATCGGGGTGATTTACAAGGCCGGAAACGGAAATACCGGAGGATTCAAAGGGCGCGGTAGGATAATATCCCACGGAATTTAGCTCCGCAATTTGGCAAAGGGAAATATTGACCCCGTCTATTTTGTTTTTTTCCTTATCTTCCAGTATGACCGTGACACTTCCCTTTTGGGATATAGCAAAGCACGGAATAAAAGTGCCTATGGAAAAGGCGGTCATAAGAAATAAGAGCAAAATGTTTTTAAGAATCTTCTTCATTTTTTTCTTCCTCGCCCTTTTCTTTCCTTAACACTTTCTTTTTGCGAATATCCCATACTTTTTTGATTACAATTACAATAATGAAAAGACCGATCAGAGAAAAGGTCATCAAATACTTCATATCAATGTTTAACAGTTCGTTTTCTACGCTGTCTTCTTTCGCAGAAAGATCCCCTGCCACAACGCGTGAGCCTCTTACAAGAAGTCTGTGCGAATTCACGCCATAGGGAGTGCAAGTCACAAGGGTAACGCAGTCCTTCCCACTGATCACATTCAAACGGGAAACCTCATGAGGCTCCACCACGGAAATATCGTCTATTTTATACTCAAGAACTTCGTTTAACACATGAATATAGAATCGGTCACCCAATTTTAAGTGATCGATATTGGTCAAAAGCTTTGCAGAAGGAAGCCCCGTGTGTCCTGCAAGAACACAGTGGGTATTCTCTCCCCCTACAGGAAGATGAGATTCGGGTACATGTCCGATCCCTTTTTGCAAAACGCTTTCATCAATGGTGTGATA
>JAZUOK010000110.1:0-1626 GCA_045604665.1 Eubacteriales bacterium
GGCCTCCGACTTAAAGGCTGTGATCGAAAATCAGGATCGTTTTATTCTCTTGTACGCCCCCATTCGCAGAAGCTATTCCGTACCCATCGTAAGTGATGACAAAAAGGTAGAAGCACCTTTTGAACGAAACGGCTTCGTGCCTACTCCCGGTGCCGGAGATACACTGCCGTATCTTAAATCCTGGCAGAAAATGTTCCGCGGTGACAGTTTTATTTTTGACTATCACTATATGTGGGACTACATCAATGACCCCGGATGCTACAAAAGTGTTCAAATTATGGCACAGGATGTGGAGGACTTTAAAAAGCTCGGCTTAAACGGCCTTATGAGCTGCCAGAATCAGCGCGTATTTATGCCAAACGGACTTGGTATGAATATTATGGGTCAGGCACTCTGGTCCGGCAAAGAGGGCTTTGAAGAAAACGCGCCCCACTACCTTGCCACAGCTTACGGAAAAGATTGGACAAAGGTAAAAGAATTGCTTTCTACCCTTTCCGATCTGTTTGATCCCACTGTACTTCGCGGCGAAACCCCTGTAAAGAGCGAAGAGGTGGCCAAAAAATACGAAAAGATCCCTTCGGTCATTGAGGACTTTTCTCCCGTGATTGAAGAGAATTTGAAGGCGACTGATCCCGTCAAGTTCCGTTCTTGGGAATGTCTGTCTTTCTATACCAAGCTTTGCAAAAAGCTTTCCAAAATCATTCTTGCCGCCTCACTCGGTCAGAAGGATGAGCTTGACAAGGCATGGATCACAGCTCGCGATTTTGCCTGCAAGAATGAAATGAGATTCCAAAAGGAATTTGATGTATTTGAATTTATTTTGGTTTGGGAAAGTAAGATCTTGAACCGCATCAAAGAACAAGAAGAAATGTTTATTGAGTAAAGGAGATATATTATGGGTATTATGACTGTAAACGGCGTTGTCCGTAAAGAAGATCTCGGTATTACCACTCCCCACGAGCATGCGCTGATCGACATCAGCATTCAATATTTCGGCGATCGCACGCCCGGTTCCGTTGGTTGGGACGCAAAGGTTGCTCCTCAGTATTACGATGCCTTGATGGCCAACTGCTACGAGCTTCGCGATAACCTGCTTCTTGACGATCACGACCTTGCAATTAAAGAGGTCTCTATGTTCACAAAAGCCGGCGGTAAAACCTTTGTAGATGTTACCATTGACGGCATCGGCAGAGATGTAAAATTCTTAAAGAGACTCGCTGATGAAACCGGTATGAATGTTGTTACCTGCTGCGGCTACTACACCTACGATGCACATCCCGAAAAGATTAAAAACATGTCCATCGAAGAGATCGCCGATGTTATGGTAAAGGAATTGACCAAAGGCATCGACGGCACCGATATCAAAGCAGGTATCATCGGCGAGATCGGTACGAGCACCGAAATCAATCCCGAAGAGATCCGCGTTCTGAAGGCTTCTGCCATCGCACACAAGAAGACCGGCGCTCCCGTTATGGTTCACCTCAGCCCCTGGGCTCAGCACGGTATTTTTGTAATTGATCTTTTGGAAAAAGAAGGCGTTAAGCCCGAAAATATCTGTATCTGCCACACAGACATTCTTCTTGATGTAGAAGACATGAAGAAGATCATGGATCGTGGTGTTTATCT
>JAZUOK010000111.1:0-2457 GCA_045604665.1 Eubacteriales bacterium
CATGGCTACGATCCGACTTTAGGAGATTTTGAAAACAAGGAAAAATGCTTGGATGAGATCAGAAAATGCATCGACATTTCTTCCAATCTTCGTATACCTTACATTCGTGTTCGTGCGATGGATACGGACAATGTGGAGAAATCCGTAGAAAATGTGTATAATCTGATTCTTGAGATTTTGCCCGAGATAAAAAAGAACAATGTTACAATTCTTATTGAAACTACGGGACCTTTTTGTAACACCGAGGTTTTGCGCGACTTGCTTGACCGTTTTGCTTCCAATTATGTTGCTGCCCTGTGGCAAATGTCTGCGGCATATTTCGGAGCAGGGGAGTCTGCTGAAAATGTGATTAAAAATTTAGGCGCTTATGTTCGCCATGTTCAGTTTAATGATGCGATCAAAACCGAGAACGGCGTTGAGTACTGCTTGGCTGGAGAAGGCGATCTTCCGGTTAAGGAAATGATGCTGGCGCTGAGATCTGTAAATTACGACGGCTTTGTGTCTCTTGTATGGGATCCTGCCTGGTGCAAAGAGCTTGATGATATGGAGATCATCTTTTCTCAATTTGTTGGTTTTATGAAGCAGTTCGGTGATACCTACAAAAATGAGAAAACTTTGTTTTATAACAGAGCGCGCACCGGCAAATTTGTATGGAAAAAAGATCTTTTGATCGAAAACACCTTTTCCGAGGTTCTTGACCGCATGGTTGAGGAGTTTCCCGACCAGTATGCTTTTAAGTATACTACCCTCGATTACACCAGAACTTACAGCGAATTTAGAGACGATGTTGACACCTTTGCAAGAAGCTTGATTTCTCTTGGTGTAAAGGCAGGGACTCATGTTGCAGTTTGGGCGTCTAATGTACCGCAATGGTTTATTGCCTTTTGGGCAACGGTTAAGATCGGTGCAGTTCTTGTAACGGTAAACACCGCTTACAAAATTCATGAAGTAGAATATCTTCTCAGACAGTCTGATACCCATACTTTGATTATGACCGAGGGCGCAAAGGACACCCATTACGGCAAGATCGTAGCTGAGCTTTGCCCCGAGCTTGAAAATACAAAGCCCGGATCTTCCCTCCACGCCAGACGCCTCCCGTTTTTAAGAAATGTAATTACCGTCGGCTTTAAGCAAAAAGGATGCCTTACTTGGAATGAAGCTGTTGAAAGGTCCTCTCAGGTTCCTTTTGAAGAGGTTCGCCGCTTGGCTGCTGCTGTTGATAAGGACGATGTGTGTAATATGCAGTATACCTCCGGCACTACAGGTTTTCCCAAGGGCGTTATGCTTACTCACTATAATGTTGTAAATAACGGCAAATATATCGGGGATCATATGGATCTTTCTACCGCTGACCGTATGATGATTCAGGTGCCTATGTTCCATTGCTTTGGCATGGTGCTTTCTATGACTGCGGCAATGACTCACGGCGCGACCATGTATCCGCTTCCGTATTTTTCTCCCAAGCCTGCACTTTCCTGTGTACACAATGAGCATATTACCACCTTTAACGGCGTTCCTACTATGTTTATTGCGATGATGCAGCATCCGGATTTTGAAAAGACTGATTTTTCCTTTATTCGCACCGGTATTATGGCAGGAGCCAATTGTCCTGCTGAATTGATGAAAAAAGCCGCCGATGTTATGAATATGAAGGAGATCGTTTCTGTTTACGGTCAAACGGAGGCAAGTCCAGGCTGTACAATGAGTAGTTACTATGATTCTCTCGAGGTTCGAACGGAGACCGTTGGTAGTGCTTTTGCAAATGTTGAGTGTAAGATCATTGATCCCGAAACCGGTCTTGACTGTGAGGATGGCGTGAACGGCGAGTTTGTTGCCAGAGGGTATAATTTGATGAAGGGATACTATAAAATGCCCTCTGCTACCGCTTCTACCATTGATGAAGACGGCTGGCTCCACACCGGTGACCTTGCCTGTCGTACTCCTGATGGGAATTATATGATCACAGGTCGTCTTAAGGATATGATCATTCGCGGTGGGGAAAACATTTATCCCAAAGAAATTGAAGAATTTATTTATACCAATCCGAAGGTTAAGGATGTTCAGGTCATTGGCGTTCCCGACAAACAGTACGGCGAAGAGATTTTCGCATCGATTGTACTGAAAGACGGTGAAACGATGACAGAAGATGAATTAAAAGCTTTTGTTGCTGCGAGCATGGCCAGACACAAGGTTCCCAGATATGTTGACTTTGTTGATGCTTTTCCGATGAACGCGGCCGGTAAAATCTTGAAATACAAAATGAGAGAGGATGCCGCAAAAAAACTTGGGCTGTAAAAATAAAAGGCAATGCAGTTGCATTGCCTTTTATTTATTAAAATGCATAATATACAAAAATTAAAGAATAAATATTCGCTGTTTTGTATATATATCAATTGTTTTTGTTAAATGTTTGTTAAATGTCTAAAGTAATTATTTATATTTGTTGACAAAGAAATG
>JAZUOK010000112.1:0-4973 GCA_045604665.1 Eubacteriales bacterium
GAGCTTTTTTGATTCAATTAATCGCAGCAGGCGTCTTTTTTGGCCTTTTTCGGGGCCTCCGGCGCCTCTTGGGTGGTATCGCCAAGTCCGGTGGTTTCGGGAAATAAAACGTTGGCCTTGGTCATATTCACTGCATCGGTAGGAACGATGATCTTGGATGCTTTTCCGTCGGACATAGCAACCAGTGCTTCATATTTTTTCAGTTCCAGAACGGAAGCATCAACACCTGCCTCCTTCAATGCACGAAGACCGTCAGCCTCTGCCTTTTTTGAAAGGAAGATCGCTCTTGCTTCACCCTCTGCACGGGCAATACGGGCATCTCTTTCACCTTCTGCGGCAAGGATCATTGCCTGCTTGTCACCTTCAGCACGGGTGATCGCAGCTGCCTTGTGACCTTCTGCCTGCAAAAGGGTCTCACGGCGGTCACGCTCTGCCTTCATCTGCTTTTCCATTGCATTCTGAATTTCAGAAGGAGGAATGATGTTTTTCAGTTCAACGCGGTTTACCTTGATACCCCATTTATCGGTCGCTTCATCCAGGATTTCCGTCATCTTTGCATTGATGGTATCACGAGAGGTAAGGGTGCCGTCAAGCTCCATTTCACCTACGATATTACGAAGGGTGGTTGCCGCCAGATTGGAAAGGGCGGAGATGGGGTTTACTGCACCGTATGCATAAAGCTTTGCGTCATATACGGCGTAATAGATCACCGTGTCGATCTGCATGGTAACATTATCCTTTGTAATAACAGGCTGAGGGGGAGAATCCAGCACCTGTTCCTTCAAGGTGACTCTTTTTGAAATTCTTTCCAAAAAAGGAATTTTTACATGGAAGCCTGCAGACCAAGTTGTCTTATATTTTCCTAAAAACTCAATGACAAATTCACTTGCCTGAGGTACGATTTTAGCATTGGCTAAAACAAACGCAATCACCAAAACTGCTATAACAATAAAAGGTCCCATAAAATTTCTCCTTTCGTTTGCCTGAATCCATCAGGTCTTTTTTTTAATATAGCACAAAGAAAAAACGGTGTCAAGAAACAGTTCTTTCCTGTCAGAGAAGATCTTTTTCCATTTTTATATGAGGGATCCCCTCTTCCAAAAATTCTTCCGAAATCGCAGTAAAACCGCATTTTTCATAAAAAGGAACCGCCTGCTTTTGGGCAGAAACCAAAATGGAATTTGCCCCGAAAGACTTTTTGATAAAGTGCTCTGCCTCCTCCAAAAGGCGCCTTCCCAGGCCCTTATTTCGGATTCTTGTCAGGACCCTGCCGATTTTCACTTTTCCCGGCACCTGGGTTTGAAAAGCACGAAGATAAGCAAAAACCTTTCCCTCTTCTTCAAAGAAAATATGAAGGCTTTCATAATCCATATCGTCCATATCCAGACAGAAGATCTTCTGTTCCAGCATGAAAACGGCACTTCTTGCTTTTAAAATCTCATAAAGCTCAGCGGTCTTAAGGTCATCAAACTTTTTTGCATGAAAATTCATTCTATTTTCCTCTTCCTTCTGATTTGGAAAAACACACCCATAAAGGGTGTGTTTTTTTAATTCCATAAAACCTCAATTACGATGGGTTCGGAAGCAAATTCATCAATGGGAATGCCGGAAATGTGAAGATACATATCCTCACTTCTGCCGGTCTTTCCGTTAAAGTATGCAGGAAGCAGTGTTTCCCGGAAGGAAAGGGGCTTTCCTGTATTCATCAAACGAACCTCTTTCGGAATGGAAGGGTAGTTTTTCAAAGAAATTGCGGAGGAGATCAAGCCTTCGCGGAAGTGCAGATAAGTTTTTCCGTTCTTTTTGGTAGCATTCCAGGTTTTGCAAGTGCATTTATAATCAAAATCATCGTGCTCGGGGCATTCAAGGCAGCCTTCCATACGGTTGTACCAATCGCCTACCTTGCGGATCTTTGAAGCATATTCTTCCGTAATCTCACCTTCGGCAGTAGGACCTACATTGAGAATGTAGCTTCCGCCGCGGCTCATAAAGCGGTCGATGGAGGAGGTCAGGTGACGGATAGAATAAAAGTCTTCATCCTTACGGAAGCCCCAGCTCTGCTGACCCACGGAATTACATGCTTCCACCATGTGTTCAAAGGGCTTTTCGCCGATCTCCACCTCTTCCCTCTCGGGTGTGGAAAAATCGCCCTTGCTCCAGCCTCTGTCGTCAATGAGAATGCCGGGCTGCAATTTTCTTACAAGCTCGTTCAGAGAAGGATCCTCGATCTTCGGGGGAATATCCCAGAAAAGCGTATAAATAGGGCCGTAACCGGTCATCAGCTCCGTGATCTGATTCTTAATAAACTCACGGTAAATAAGGGTATCTTCCTTCTCTTTTTGCACACATCTCCACTGGTGGGAGGAATTGGGATTGTAGCCGAATTCGTGGTGCCAGTCAGGATTGGAATAGTAGAGGGAAAGAAGCATTCCGTGCTTATGACAGGCATCGGCAAGCTCTTTCAGAACATCCTTCCCGTAGGGAGTATTCATAATATTATAATCGGTGAACTTTGTATCCCAAAGGCAAAAACCGTCATGGTGCTTGGTGGTAAGACAGATATACTTCATACCTGCTTCTTTTGCCAAAAGCACCCATTTTTCAGGATCGTATTTGATGGGATTGAACTTGTGAATCAGTCCTTCGTACGCTTCTCTGTCTACATTCAGACGGGCCATCACCTGCTCGTGATCTTCAAGAAGCGAATAAAGCCCCCAGTGGATAAACATACCAAATTTATTTTCGTGTGTCATTTTCTTCGCCTTTCATTTTTTCTTCAATTCATTATATAAATTTTTCCACCCAAAGTCAACAAATTTGAGTACAAAAGGAAAAAGCCGCATGAAAAGCGGCTTTTTTTACAATATCACTTCTTTTTTCGTTAAGGCTTGGATATCATCCCTTGCTTTTTTTGCTTTTTCTTCCTCCATCCCCTCTTTTCTTGTATACGAGGGCAAAAGACCCACTGCTTCATATTTTTTCAAACCGTAAGGATGATACGGCTCCAGTCGAATCGCCGTGACAGAATCCGTTTCTTCTGCAAGACGGGCAATGGCCCTGTAATGCTCACGGGTATCATTACAGCCGGGAATAATGGGACAACGAAGGACGATCTCTTTTTTCATCTCATTTAAAAGAGAAAGGTTTTCCAAGATCTTTTTACCGGAAACGCCGGTGTATTTTTGATGCACTTTTTCATCGGATATTTTAAAGTCAAAAAGAAACAGATCCACAAAGGGTGCGATGGCAAGAACCGTTTCTTTCGGCGCGAAGCCGGAGGTTTCTACACAAACCGATAATCCATTCTCCTTGGCAAGACGAGCAATCTCCACGGAAAAATCCCCTTGCATCAGAGGCTCGCCCCCGGAAAGGGTAAGACCGCCGCCGGAAAAATCAAAGAAGCTTTTATCCCTTAACACTTCCCCGATCACTTCTTCCGCGCACATCTTCTTCCCAATCACCTTCAAGGCTTTGCTGTGGCAAACCCTGGCACAGGCAAAGCATTTTTTACAGCGAGAAAAATCAATGCTGTGTCCCTTTTCGGTGAATGTATGAGCTTTTGCAGGACAAATTTCTACACAGCGACCGCAGTGAAGACACGCCTCCCTGTTATAAAAAAGCACACTTTCAGGGGAAAGGCCTTCTGCATTGTGACACCAAGCACAGTGCAAAGGACAGCCCTTTAAAAACACCGTGGTGCGAATCCCAGGGCCGTCGTGAATGGAAAAGCGCTGAATATCAAACACCACGCCCGAAATACTCTTTTCCTTCTTCATACTCAAAGGGCAAGAAGGAAGCAGTTATAAATATCTTCCCTCGTCATTTTAGGATTGCCGTTCAGTTTTCCGTCAGGACCGAAGGAAACCTCAACCACCTGTTCGGTCAAATCTTCCAGATGCTCCCTTTTTGCACCGAACATGGAAATACGGGTCTGAATGCCCTTCTCGCTCATATCCTTTTCCATTTTTAAAATGGCCCCCTCCAAAGAAAGGCCGAATACATTTTTCGCAAGCATTTCGTATTTTCTCCGATCGGGACGGGTAAGAAAATGTTTCATCCAGGACAGCATCATGCAGGCAAGAGTAGCGCCGTGGGTAGCGTTATATCTTGCACTGAGAACATGGCCCATCTGATGCATAGGAGTAAAGCCGAATGTGCCCGACAAAAGCCAGCCATTGAGGGCAATGGTAGCCGCCCACATCAAAACGCCCCTTGCCTGGGTATCCTTGGGATCTGCCCAAACCTTTTCGATTCCTTCCAGAACAGCTTTCATGACCCCCTCCTGCATGCGGTCGTGGAGGGTCAGATCCACATTGGGATCGCCATTGATATATGCTTCCATTACATGGGCAAAAATGTCATAGCCGCCGCAAGCGGTCTGATAGGAGGGAAGCCCTGTGGTGAGGGTAGGATCCATAATTGCCGCCTTGGCATAAAGGCAGGAAGGCTCCCAAACATAGCTCTTCTTTCCGGTTTCATCATCGGTCACAACGCCGATGGGATTCATTTCGCTACCCGTGCCTGCAAGGGTAGGAATGGCAATGTAAGGCAGTGCTTTCTCAGGAGGGATAGAGGTTACATCGCTATGAGAAAGCATCAGCATTTTAGAAAGAGGATGTTCATAATAAACACCTGCAGCGATCACCTTGGAGCAGTCGATCACGCTACCGCCTCCTAAAGCTACGATCACATCCACACCGTTTTCACGGCAAAGATCGACACCTTTTTTTGCCTGAGAAACCTTAGGGTTTGCAGTAACACCCATATAATCGATACAATCGACCCCCTCTTTTTCAAGACAGGCATGGATGGTTTTGATCACATCGGCAAAATAAGTGGCGCTTTCATAAGTAACAAGAAGAGCCTTTTTTCCGTAAAGAGAGGTGTAAGTACCGATCTGAGAAAGGCTTCCCTCTCCGAATATTACCTTGACGGGGTTATAGTATTCAAATTTTTCCATTTCAAATTACTCC
>JAZUOK010000113.1:0-3151 GCA_045604665.1 Eubacteriales bacterium
CTTTTACTGTGCTTATTTTTCCGCAGCACCCGACGGCACGGATATGACCCTTATGATGAAAGGTAAAAAAGGCTGTCTTGAAGAGCTTGACCGCCTTGAGAATACCGGTGCAAAGCTGACGCAGAAAGAAAAGGCAACTTCTGATGTGATGCAGATCACCTATGAGATCTATTCCCGCGGTATTGAAATTTTGCCTGTAGATGTATTTAAATCCGATGCAAAGCTCTTTTTGCCGGAAGACGGAAAGATCAGGCTTCCCTTTATTACCATTCCCGGCCTTGGTGAAAGTGCGGCACTCAGCATTGCAGAGGCGGTGAAGAAAGGCGGTATCTATTCCGTCGAGGACTTCAAGGAAAAAAGCGGCATCGGCAAGGGCGTGCTCGAAACTCTCCGTGCAAACGGTGTGCTTTCCAGCCTTCCCGAATCCAATCAGCTTTCTATGTTCTAAATACTATATTGAAAGAGCACTGATTATAAGTCAGTGCTCTTTTCTTTTTTTACGGTATATGATTCCGGAAAACCAATGAACCTCCTCTTTCGTAATGCCGCCGAGAGCAAAAAGAATAAAAAGATAAAAGAAAACGGCAACAAGAATCAAGAAGGAAATGTGAATGTTTATCTTGAAAAGTATAAGAAATTTTTTCGCAAGAATACAAGCGAGAAAGGAAGACAAAAGCGGTTTTAAAAAGTTCTTTAGAAATGTAAAGCGAACCTTGGCAGAACGAATCAATTTGTAGAAGCTAAGTAAGAAATTGATGATCTCCGCAACATAGATGGTGATAACATATCCTTCTACCGCAATTTTCGGTACAAGGAGTGCAACAAGAAGAACGCAAAGAACAGAGTCAATGATATTGATCTTCATAATGTCAAGCTGTTTGTCAAGGCCCTTTAACATTCCGTCTGTAGTCATATCCAGATACATGATGGGAATAAGCGGTGCAATTTGTTGAATGAAAATTTCAGCTTCATTGGTTTTGTATATAGCAACACTTAATTCTTTTGCAAAGACGATCATAACGGATGTGGTGATCATAGAAAAGACCATGGCAGTGCTTAAAACGCGATTGATAATATAGTTTTTTTGAACCTCATTTTTTTTGATTTGACACTCTGCAATTTCTGGTACAAGAAGACCGGAAACCACACCTAAAATAGAAGAAGGATAAAGAACAATAGGCAGTGCCATTCCCTGTATGATTCCGTAATCGGAAAAAGCCTTATCGGCGGAAGCACCGCTTTTTTTGATGCCACGCGGAATTAAAAGGTGCTCGATGGTGTTCAGCGCCGAACGAATATATGCTCCGACTGCATCGGGAACGGCAAGGCGAAGCATTCTTTTGGCAAAGCCCTTTTTCCCATTTTTCTTCATGTTTTCTCTTTTGATATCAGCAAGATATGAAAACATTGCAAGTGAAAAGGAAATCACCTCGCTTGCGGTGATGGCGGCACAAACAAGGGCGATGGCAATTTCTGTGTTGATAAAGGGCATTTTTCCGACGATCAGAATGGTTATAGCGATTTTGGCAATTTGTTCCGCAAGCTGAATGAGAGAATAGCGGTTCATTTTTCTTGCAGCAGTCATATAGCCGTTCAGAGCTGCCGAAAGGGAAACGAAGGGAAGAGAAAAAGAAAGGATTTTAAGGGAGAGGGAAGCCTTATCTGTCATGATCCAGCTTTTACTGAGAAAATCAGATAAAATGAAGAGAAGTGACATTGCAAAAAGCCCAAGGAAAAGAGAGCAGAGGAGAACTCTTTTCATACTGTGCCTTTTGTGCTGAAAATCATCAATACAAAGCCTTGTAGCGGCAAGATTCATGCCGCCGTAGGCAAGGGTTTTCGAAAGAGCATAAACGCTTAAAACAAGCTGGAAAATCCCCATTCCGACACTTCCGACAAGTTTTGTCAGATATACATTAAACCAAACCCCGATGGTCTTCATTAAAAAACTGGTAAGGGTAAGCGCAATGGTGGTAAAAAAGAGTTTCCTAATGTTTTGCATAGAATTTCCTTTTATCGTTTTTCTCTAAAATGTATGAAAAAAAGATTTGGATTATTCTTGGGAAACAGTGGATTTTTTGATGAACTTGTGGTACAATGCATAGGTCGTGAAAAGGAGTTTAAAATGAAAGAACTGGATTTTTTAAAAAATACACTTGAAAGAGCATACGCTCTTTTTTGTGAAAACGATGTAATCGTTTCGGAAAAAGCGGCTTTTGATGTAGTAACCAATGTGGACAAGGGGATCGAGGCATTTTTTGCCGAGGAGCTGAAAAAAGAATTTCCCGAGGATGTTCTTCTTGGAGAAGAGTTTACCTCTGATTGTGCCTTGGAAGGGCGCACTTGGATCCTGGATCCCATCGACGGCACATTTAATTTTTCTATTGGGTCAAGACTTTTTGGTTTGCAAGGCGCTTTTTGGGAAAACGGACAGATCATGGCGTCTGTGATTTTACTTCCGAATTTTGGCGAAACTTATGTTGCTGAAAGAGGTAAAGGTGCTTTTTGTAACGGAAAGAAGCTTTCCGTCAGCAAACGCTCTGTGGAGCAGAGCATCGTTTCCTTCGGTGATCTTCCGCATCCTCGCCCCGACGATGCCCATGCCCAGGGAAGAATGATGCAAAAAGCCTATACCAATATTGCAAGGCTTCGTATGTATGGCGCTGCCTGCATTGATTTTGCAAATCTTGCTTCCGGCAAAACAGAGGGTATGGTTTTGTTTACCCAAAACAAATGGGATCTTGCCCCCGGTATGCTTCTTGCCGAAGAGGCAGGAGCTTTGCTTTTGGATGTTTACGGCAATGACTATTCCTTTTCCGCACGGGGAATCCTTGCAGTGCAGTCCGTATCGATTGCAGATGCAATAAAACTTGATTGAGGAGAAAAAATGATACAAGTTTCAAATCTTAGTTTTCAATTCGGCGGTCAGCTTCTTTTTAAGAATGTTGATCTGAAATTTACTCCCGGTAATTGCTACGGTATTATCGGCGCAAACGGTGCAGGTAAATCTACCTTCTTAAAGCTTCTTTGTGGGGAGCTTGAGCCTACAGGCGGCAGTATCACCATTCCGGAAGAGACAAGAATGAGTGTTCTGAAACAGAACCACTTTGAGTTTGATGCCTATTCTGTGATGGATACGGTTATTATGGGA
>JAZUOK010000114.1:0-2643 GCA_045604665.1 Eubacteriales bacterium
TGATATACGCCTGCGGCGATGATATACAGCCCAAAGGGCTGATGATATACCAAGCCTGCGGCTTGGATAAAAAAGAAAGACACGATTTTTATCGTGTCTTTCTTTTTGGTGACCCATACGGGAATCGAACCCATGATTCCACCTTGAGAGGGTGGCGTCTTAGCCGCTTGACCAATGGGCCGTCTGCGAATTGAAATTATAGCAGAACGGATAAAATTTGTCAAGCCTTTTTTAAAAATCCTATTTTTCCCGGTACAGGAGAAAGGAAGCACGGGACAGGATGAGATTGCCGTCTTTTTCTTTCGTTTCATAAGAGAGAAGGCATTTTTTCTCTTTCGGAAGAAGAAGGGGCTCTCCCAAATTAATAATGGCGCAAAGGGATTTTTTTCCACAGCTTCTGGCAATGAAAAGCCGTCCTTTTCCGTCAGTCTCTACCTTGGTTTTGCCCTCTCTCAAGGGCTTTTCCTTGTTTTTTAAGCGGCAGAGATTTTTTACAAAGGGGAGAAAATCACTTTCTTCTACCCTTTCCCAATCAAAAAATCCGCGGCAAAAGGGATCCTCAAAGCCTTCCGTGCCGATTTCATCTCCGTAATAGATCGAGGGCATCCCCGGTAAAATAAATTGGAGGAAAAAGGCGATCCGCGCCCGTTTTTTTGCGGTCAAAAGGTCCTCTTTTCCCATTTTGTAGCCGGCTCTGTCCTTCTTTTCACTTGGTGCAGGGGTAGGAGACAGGAGTGAGAGAATACGGGGCGTATCGTGGGTGGAAAGCAGGTTCATCAGCGTGTGGACCACTTGCTCGGGATAGTTTTCCACAAGGTCCATCACCTTTTTTTGGAAGGAAAATCCACCGTCTTTTTCCAAAACGAAATCAAGGATGGCCTCTCGGAAGGGATAGTTCATTACCGAGTCCAGCTCACCTTTTGTAAAATATTCACGCCGTTTTCCGTAGCTTACTTTATTGGAGGCGTCCTCCCATACTTCCCCGATGAGAAGGGCGTCTTTTTTCTCTTTTTTCAAGCGTAACCGCAAAAGGGCAATAAATTCATCGGGAAGTTCATCCGCCACATCCAGCCGCCAACCGTCGGCACCGAGACGAAGCCATTTTGCCACCACCGCATCCTCTGAAAAAATGATATAGTCAAGAAAGCTTTTGTCCATCTCATTGGTGCAGGGAAGGGTCTTGATGCCCCACCAGGAGGTGTACTTTTGGGGATATTCCTGAAAATCAAACCAAGTGCGATAGGGGGAGGCGGGGCTTGAAACCGCACCGCCGCCGAAAACGCCCTCGGCATCAAAATACTTGGAGTTGGAGCCGGTATGAGAAAAGACCCCGTCTAAAATCACTTTCATACCAAGGCGGTGTGCGCTTTTGCAAAGGGCGCGAAAATCCTTTTCGTCACCCAGCATTTCATCGATCTTTTTATAATCTGCCGTATCGTACCTGTGATTGGAAAATGCCTTGAAAATAGGGTTGAGGTACAGAGTCTTTACCCCGAGGTGCTTCAGATAAGGAAGCTTTTTGCGGATCCCCTGAAGGTTCCCCCCGAAAAAGTCGCAGTTTTTCACTTCCCCTTTTTCATCGGGAAGAAAATGGGGAATGTCCTTTTTATTTTCATGGATGGTATAGGGCAAAAGCTTCCCTGTAAGGTCAGTCTCCCCTTCCTTGTAAAAGCGGTCGGGGAAGATCTGATACATCACCCGGCCGGAAAAATCTTTCGGTGTGGAAAAGGATTTGGGAATACAGGAAATTTGCCAAAGATCCCCTTCCTCCATATTGGTATCACGAAAGCCGAAGCGGTAAAGGCGAAAGCTTTCGTTTTCCGTTTCGATCAAAAAGTAGTAGAAGAAAAGGCCTTCCTCGGAAAGGGAAAAGCGGCAAAGGAAGGTTTCGTAGGCTTCATCTGCCCCCTCTTTTTCCATAGGGTGTATCTTTTTTAGAGACTGATCTTGGGAAAGAAGGCAAAAAGAGACCTTTTTCGTCTTGCAGGAAAGAGGGATCCGTATACGGATACGACACACTTCTCCGGGGAGAAGTGTGCCGAAGGGCTCTTTATAAAAAGAATTTTTACTGTCGAAAAGTATACGCATATTACATCTTCCAGATGCGGTCGGTGTATTCCAGAACTGCTCTGTCTGCGGAGAAGAGACCTGCCTTTGCAATGTTCACAAGGCTCATTTCCATAAAGCGGTCCTGATCCAGATAGGTCTTTTCCACATCCTTTTGCGCTCTTTCGTAATCGGCAAAGTCTGCCAGCGTCATATAAGGATCGGCAGTGCCGAAGCGGTTTGTGAGAAGGGATGCGGCAATGTTATCGAATCTCTTGCCCAGAACCCCCGAGGTGAGCATACCGATCACTTCGCGAAGCTCGGGATTTGCAGAAACAAAATCCTGGGGATAGTAGCCTTTTTTCCAAAGGGCTTCTACCTCCTCTACGGTCATACCGAAGAGGAACATATTTTCTTTGCCAACCTGCTGACAGATCTCAACATTGGCACCGTCAAGAGTACCCAGGGTCACGGCACCGTTGATCATCAGCTTCATATTACCGGTACCGGAGGCTTCCTTGCCGGCAATGGAGATCTGCTGACTGATCTCGGCTGCAGGAATGATGATCTCAGCCAGAGAAACGCGGTAATCCTCCA
>JAZUOK010000115.1:0-1953 GCA_045604665.1 Eubacteriales bacterium
AGATGGGTATAATAAAGTCAACATGAGGGAGTAGTTTGCGCCTTTGGCGTGGTATGTCAACAGTTCGATCTCTTTTTCGGAGATTTGGCATATCTTAAATAACCAGACTCTTGTGCAGGGTCACTTGTGCTTGAGTTTTCTCGGTGCAAGTGGTACCGAGATTTTTTATTTTTGAAAGGAATATCAAAAGTATGAGCGCATTTTTAAAGGAATCTAAAGAGGTTCTTGAAGAACTGAAGACTTCTTCGGAAGGTCTTTCCTCTGCTGAAGTTTCTTCGAGACAGGAAAAGTACGGCAAAAATAAGCTTGCCGAAGGTAAGAAGGAAACGATTTTTCAGAAGTTTATCAAGGAACTTATGAACCCCATGATCCTTGTTCTTCTTGCCGCCGCTACCGTTTCTGCCATTACCACTGTCATTAACAATGCAATGTATGATCATAATGAGTCTTTTGCGGAAGTATTCATTATTTTGTTTGTAGTTGTATTGAATGCAGTTCTCGGTGTTGTTCAAGAGAGTAAGGCTGAGCAGGCAATTGAAGCTTTGAAGACCATGACCGCGGCCACTTCTCGTGTTCTTCGTGACGGTAAAATGACCAGCGTGAAGAGCGAAGATCTTGTTCCCGGTGATGTAATTCTTCTTGAAGCAGGCGATTCTGTTCCTGCTGACTGCCGCATTTTGGAATCTGCTTCTTTGAAAATTGAAGAAGCTGCTCTGACCGGTGAATCGGTTCCCGTTGATAAGGATGATCATGTTCTTGTTTCCGAAACGGACAGCATTCCGCTTGGTGACAGAAAGAATATGTGCTATATGGGTAGCACCGTCGTTTACGGTAGAGGAAAAGCTGTTGTTTGCGCCATTGGTATGGATACCGAAATGGGTAAGATCGCAGGTGCACTGACACAGGCAAAGGACGAGGAAACTCCTTTACAGAGAAAGCTTTCCGACCTTTCCAAGATTCTTACCTGGCTTGTTCTCGGCATCAGTGTTATTATTTTTGCCGTTGGTATTTTCCGTTCCATCTTCAGTCCCGATAGCGCTCGCTTTGGTCTTGAAACGATCCTTGAATCCTTTATGGCTGCGATCAGCCTTGCTGTTGCAGCAATCCCCGAGGGTCTTGCAGCTGTTGTAACGATCGTTCTTTCCATCGGTGTTACCAAAATGTCCAAGAGAAAAGCGGTGATCCGTAAGCTTACCGCTGTTGAGACTCTTGGTTGTGCCCAGGTGATCTGTTCTGACAAAACCGGTACTCTGACTCAGAATAAGATGACCGTTGTAAAATCCTATTCCGTAGATGAATCTCTTCTTGCTCGTGGCATGGCTCTTGCTTCTGATGCGGAGTATGATTTGGAAAAGGGAACCGCGATCGGTGAGCCTACCGAATGCGCTTTGGTTAACTTTGCTTTTCAGTCCGGCTATGATAAGAATGAACTGAAAGAAAAGTATCCCCGTGTTGCGGAAGTTCCTTTTGATTCCGGTAGAAAGATGATGACCACCGTTCACGCCGCCGGAAAGGAATTTGTTCAGTTTACCAAGGGTGCTCCTGATGAGCTTTTGCGCAGATGTACAAGCTTTCTGTCCGAGGACGGTATTCTGCCTCTGACCGATGAGAAGAGAGCTGAAATTCTTGCCGAAAACAAGAAAATGGCTGATCAGGCACTTCGTGTTCTTGCATGTGCTTATCAAAACCTTGATGCAAAACCCGAAAAAGAAGATTCCGAAACCTTGGAAAAGGATCTTGTTTTCCTCGGACTTTGCGGCATGATCGACCCTGTCCGTCCCGAAGTAAAAGCCGCTGTTGATGCTTGCCGAGAAGCCAGCATCCGCGTTGTAATGATTACCGGTGACCATATTGATACTGCTGTTGCGATCGGCAAAGAGCTTGGAATCCTTGAGGATGCTTCTCAGGCGGTGCGCGGTTCTGATCTTGATAGCATGTCTGATGAAGAACTTG
>JAZUOK010000116.1:0-2935 GCA_045604665.1 Eubacteriales bacterium
TATTTTGAAATCTCCATTGAAGATTTCAGCTACGATTTAGGCAATGTTACCGTTCGGGAAATGCAGTCGCCTACGGGTTATTCTCCCATTGGCGATATTGAGATCGGCTACATCGACGACGAGAAGAATATCGGCATCATCGGCGGTAACAGTGAAATGATCAAGTATATAAGCGGTATTTTGATCGTAGGCAACAGCACGGATGTTTTATCCGTCACGGCGAAGAAGACCTGGGACTGCCCCGAAAACGAATGGCAGCCTGTTACCGTTCAGCTTCTTGCCAATGGTAAGCTTGTGACAACCGTCATTGCCGGTGTGGAAGCCGGAGTGACACTGAATAGTGAAAATGCTTGGCAGTATACCTGGACAAACCTTCCCGTTTATGTGAACGGTGAAAAGATTCAGTGGTCCATTAAGGAAACGGCTATCGGCGGTGAAGCTGCCAAGGCAGACGGATCTTTCGTGAACTGGCTTGCTTCTTACGGCATTCCCATTCAGTCTACAGACGAGGACGGCAATCCCCATATTACCCTCACCGTTACCAATACCACAAAGCGTGTAATGCTTCGTCTTACCAAGACCGATTTGAGTAAAAGCGTTTTGCTTGAAGGTGCAACCTTCCGTTTGGAAGCTGTGGATGCAGATGGAAATGTGATTTCATCGGAAATTGCAAAAACAGCCACAACAGGCGAGGCAGGAACGCTTATCTTTGATAACTTAAAATGCGGTGTCCGCTACAGGCTGACGGAAGAAACTCCCCCGGAAGGCTATCTTGAAATTTCCGAATATATCTATTTTCTCATTCACGAAGACGGTTCAGTAACGGTAGAGGATAGCTACTATGCCGAGCAAGGCACCACGGCCTATAACATTGTTGTTCGCAATGCCGAAGCGATTCCGCTTCCCGAATCGGGTGGCATAGGAACCGATATGTTTTATGCTTTAGGAAAAACCTTAATTAGTTTCTCCTTTGGCATTTACATATATCATCTCCTGAAAAGGAGGTGCCGAAATTAGAACCTGCTTTCAAAAAGTAAAAAATAAAAGAAAAGGAGTAAAACAAATGAAAGCAATGAAAAAAATCTTAGCAGTACTTTTGTGCTTCTGCGTGCTTTTTGGCTGTGTTTCCATGACAGCTTTTGCGGCAGATACCACCGGTAGCATCACCATCAAGGATCCTACCAATTCCGAAGCTACTGTAGCAGGAAAAAAATTCGAAGTATATCGTATCTTCTATGCTGCTACCAACGGCCAGTATACCTCTTATTCCTGGTATAAAGACACCCCCGAAGAAAACCCCTTTTACGAATATTTTGCAAGCATTGATGTTGGCGGCGAAAAGCTTGTAACCACCGGCAAAGCGCCCGCTGAATATGACAACATCCAAAAGGTTGTGGATCATATCAATGCTGAGCACAGCACAAACTACGAGCTTTCTGTTTTTGCAGAAAAGATCCACGATTATATTGTTGCAAAGAGCATCTCCCCTGTTAAAACCGAGACCGCTTCCGGCACATCCTTGACCTTTGATGGCCTTGATTTCGGTTACTATTTGGTTTATGATGCTACTGAGATCACCGAAGGCTCCAGCGCTGTTCGTTCCGCAGTTATGGTTGATACCTTGAATCAGAACATCGAGATCACCCTTAAGGCAAACCGCCCCGAGCTTGACAAAGAAGTTCTTGAGAACGACGGTGTGACCTACGGTGAAGCTACTTCCTCCGAGATCGGCGAAACCGTAAAATTTAAGATCACCACCCACATCCCCAGCCACGAATACTATAAGAGCTCTTACGAGTATTACATCACCGACACCTTGCCTACAGGTCTTACTCTTGATGCGGCAACGATCAATGTTGCTGTGGAAGGTGTTACAGATGCAGATATTGGTACTTACTGTAATGTAACCACCCCCGTAGCAAACGGATTCGAGGTCAAATTTACTCAAGAGGCGCTCATCGGTGCCGCAAAGCTCCCCGCCGATACGGAAGTTACCATCACCTACGACGCAGTCGTAAATGAAAGTGTTCAGCACGGTGCAAATGTAAACACCGCGAAACTTTACTATTCCAACGATCCGAAAGATGCCACGAAAAAAGGTGAATCTTCCGATGATGCAACTGTATATACCTATATGTTCGTATTGACCAAATATGCCATTGACTCTACCGGTAGCGTAAATGTAGGAACCCGTCTTGCAGGTGCAAAGTTTAAGATCTACGGCGCAGATGCAGCAGGAAACAAGCTTGCAACTCCTATGACCTTTACCCAGGTTATCAATCCCAAAACTACTAAAACCATGTACCGTGTAGATGACGCAGGTTCCTTTACCGAACTTGAAGTTTTGGGTGGCACGGCTCCTTCCGGTTCTATTTTCAATGCAAATTATTTCGGTGGTAACCTTGGTGACCTTACCATTTTCGGTCTGAAAGAAGGCAAGTACTTCATTGTGGAGACTCAGAATCCCGACGGATATGTTCTTCCCGATGATGACTTTGAATTCAGCATTGCGGATACCATTGACGCAGACGGTAACGTTGCAACTCTGAATGCAACTGTTGGCGTTCACACCGGTAGCGGTGCCATTGGTAACTACGGCGGTGAAGCTTCTACCTATCTTACTTATATCGACATCGGTAACAAGCCCGGTTCCGTACTTCCCGAAACCGGTGGTATGGGTACCACGATCTTTACCGTTCTCGGTATTGCTTTAATGGCAGGTGCTGCAGCTTTTTTTACTTCAAGAAAAAGAAGTAGTGTGGCATAAAAGAAATAGAAGCTTTTCACGGAGCGACATTTCTCTTGCCACCCCGCGCAGCTATTTCTTTTTCTAAACTTAAAAACAGATAAATGAAAGGAGGGAAATACCGATGAAAAAGCATGTGCCCACGATCATTATGGTCATTATTTTCATTTGCGGTCTTTCCCTCTTTCT
>JAZUOK010000117.1:0-2458 GCA_045604665.1 Eubacteriales bacterium
CAGTACCATCGCCAGGAACACACACCACATAAGCCCCGATAGCTCATCTTTAAAGGGTGAAATAAAAATCACCGATAACGATTCTTTGATCTGTTGCATTATTCTTATCTCCTTGTTCTTTCTTTGGAAAGAAAGAACCAAAGAAACTTATGACTTTTAAAAATTAAACTTCGGATTTATAGTCCTTATTTATCTCTTTTTAGTCGGAAGCTTTCTTTGCCTATACCTTTTTCGAGAAAAAGGTACCCAAAAAGCTTATGACTATTGGTAGATAACTCTGGATTTATATTCCTTATTATCTTTTATCAGTCGGAAGTTTTCTTTGCTTACTTTCCCACCAGCGAAAGTTCCACCTACCAAAACAAGTTTTGGGGTGTCACTTTTTTTCCAAAAGAAAGTAAGAGGTTTTACAAATTTTTCAGTTTTGCCATGCGTACATCCTCCCCCTGGAAGAGCTTTACATGAAATTCGCCCAAAAGACGGGATAAAACGGCAGAATCGTACTCTTTTTCCAGCTGCTTATAGGTAAGGTTTGTTGAGATGATGGTAGGCAGGCCCTTTACCAGAACTCTGTGATTGATCAGACGGTAAATGGCACTTGAGGTTGCACGGGAGGAAGGTTCTGTACCCAGATCATCCAAAATGAGAAGCTCTGCATCCAAAATGCGACGAGTTCCCTCTGCCTCCTCCTCCGATTCAAATCTTTCCTTCTCAAAGGTTGCGGCAACGGCCGGTGCGGATTCATAAACCACATCAAAAGCCCGCTCGATCACCTTCCCTGCAATGGCACTGGAAAGGTGGGTCTTTCCAAGGCCCGTTCCGCCGATAAAAAGAAGAGAGGGAGAATTGAGAGAAAAGTTTTCCGCATAGTCTTTGCAGAAGGTGAAAATTTCTTCCATAATATCTCGCGGCGAAAAACGCTTGTCGGGCAAGTGGTGCTTGGAGTAGAAGGAGAGGTCAAAATTATCGAACCTCTGCTTCTGAAGAAGCTTTTCGATGCCGCTTTGGTGAAAGCTTTCCAAAACGGCGGCCTTTTTCAGACAGGCACACATTTTCCCTTCAAAGTAGCCGGTATCCTGGCAAAGGGAGCAAGAGATTTTTGTCTTGGTGTAGTCACGGGGGAGGCCCATTTGTTCCAAAAGGTCTCCGTACTTTTTCACAATGGCATTGTGCTCATTTTTAATGGTTTCAATTCTGGCAGGAAGGTCCTCGCCACCCTTCAGGCTCTCCCCTAAAATACGGGGACCCAAAGCGCGTTTTTCAAGACCGAGAAGGCGAAGGGCTTCGTTTTTCTCCTCCACTTCCCTTTCCCGTGCGCGAGCAAACTCCTCTTCACGCTTTCTTCTTGCGTGAAGATCACTTTCTGCCTGTTCTAAAATCTTACGGTTAAACATCGCTTCTCCTTAAAGCTTTTTTCTGCCGACGGAAACGGCCTGTTCAAAGAAATTGTCAAGATCGTAGCTCTTGGGCGCCCCTTCCCCGTTTTTCGGTACTGCTTTTTCAATGTCCTCGGGGGTAGTCACGCCGTTTTGGTACCAGGACTCCAAAATTTTGTGCATGTACTTGATAGAGGGGTTTTTCGCGGTATTTGCAGTCTTTTCAAAGGCGGCGGTGAGAATATCCTCCCCGTAGCCGTATTTTTTCTGCCAGAGGTCCAGGCACTCTTCTTCCGCCTTGGTCAGCTTTCGTGTACCAAGCCCGAAGAGAGAACGGATAAAATTTTCATATACATTTCTTTCGTTGCGGCGGACAAAGTATGCCTCCGCCTTGTCGTAGGTATCGATCCCTTCATCCTGGAAGGAGGTGAGCACCTTTGTAATGTAGCGAAGACTTTTCTTCCCGTGGGAAGCACAGTCCTCGATCACAAGCATAACCACATCCAGGGGCATTTTCAGATAATCCAAAAAAGAATAGAGCCGCGCGTATTCGCTCACATTCATTACTTTTTCAAGTCTTTCCTCGGCAAAGTCTACCAGGTTCTTGAAATCGGGCTTTTCCTTGCGTGCCTCGGCAAGATCCGCGGAAGAATAAAAAGGGGCTTCGTCTGCATCGATCACCTTTTTTTCTTCTTTTTCAGCCTTTTTTTCCAAAGGCTTTCTTTTTTCCTTCTTTTCTTCTTTTCCGCCACGGGTCAAAATACCGCAGCCGCGCCAAAAGGCAAGGGCGGATAAAACCTCATCTGCGGAAAAATCCTCCTCCAATGAAGACAGGATCTCCTCTTCCTCTGCGCCCCGGGATAAAAGGGGTAGAGAAACAAGCAGTATGCGCACTTCCCCATCGGAAGCTTCTTTTAAACGGTCGATCACTTCTACAGGCAAAGGCAGAAGTGTGTCCGGATATACTTTTGAAAAACGGTAAAACATTTTTTCTCCTAAAGATATGTATTCAATTTATTGTAACATAAAAAGTTTTCAAGGTCAATGACAATTCTTTTCTTTTTCCTCCTCAAAAATGTTTT
>JAZUOK010000118.1:0-1554 GCA_045604665.1 Eubacteriales bacterium
ACCGAACACCTGCTTTTTTGCTTCTGCAACGAAGGCGTTTCCGGGTCCCACGATCTTATCTACCTTAGGAACACTTTCCGTTCCGAAGGCCAGCGCCGCAATGGCCTGGGCACCGCCCACCTTAAAGATCTTATCCACACCGGCAATGCCTGCCGCCGCTAAAATAACGGGATTGATCTTACCGTCAGAGCCGGGAGGCGTTACCATAACCACTTCTTTACAGCCTGCAATCTTCGCCGGGATAGAATCCATCAAAACAGTGGAAGGATAGGCTGCCGTACCGCCGGGCACATAAAGACCTGCACGGTCCACGGGAATGATCTTTTGCCCCAAAATAACACCGTCTTTTTTCTCAAAGGAAAATCCCTCTCGACGCTGCTTTTCGTGGAACAGGCGGATATTTTCCGCTGCCTTTTTTAAAATTTCCAAGAAGCGAGAATCTACACAATTCATCGCCTCCTCGATCTCTTCGGGCGTTACCTGAAGCGCTTCAAGCTTTGCACGGTCGAATTTTTCACAGTATTCAAAAAGCGCTTTATCGCCGTATTTCTTTACATTGGCAATGATTTCCGAAACAATTTCGGAAACATTCAATGAATTTTCCGCTCTGGCAAAAATCTCTTCCGCCTTCACATCGGAAAATTTCAAAATCTTTATCATTTTTCTGCCTCCGTCTGAGCTGCAAGATGTTCTTTCAGCTGCATCAATTTCTTTTCTTTAAACTGGAAGCTTGTTTTATTGGCAATCAGTCTTGCGCTGATGGGAACGATGGTCTCGATCACCTCAAGATCATTTTCCTTCAGGGTAGTTCCGGTCTCCACAATATCCACGATCACATCGGAAAGACCCAAAATGGGAGCGATCTCAATGGAGCCGTTTAGATGGATGATATCAATATCTCTTCCCTTGGAAAGATAATAATCCCGGGCAATACCGGAAAATTTGGTAGCAACCTTTAAGGCTCTGTCCGTATGATCGGAAAAATCCTTCTTGGCTGCAACTGCCATTCGGCATTTTCCGATACCAAGATCAAGCAGTTCGTAAACCTCGGGCTGATATTCCAAAAGGATATCCTTTCCCACAACACCTACATCCGCCGCGCCTCTTTCCACATAGATGGCAACATCCGAAGGCTTTACCCAAAAATAACGAACTCCAACCTTTGCATTTTCAAAGATCAATTTTCTGCTGTTTTCCTTGATGGAGGGGCAGGAAAAGCCTGCTTTTTCAAACATGGCATAGACCTTTTCTCCAAGTCTTCCCTTGGGGAGCGCCACATTCAAAAACCTCTTCTCGTCCTCCTTAACATCCGGTGCCATATCCAGCATATCCAGATATACCGCAAAGCCAACGGCATCACCCGAATGCTTCATTTTCTTCATCAGCTTGTTATACTGTCCGCCGGAAAGCACCGCGGAAGGAACCCCTTCCACAAAGCCCTTGAACACAATGCCGTTGTAGTAATTGAAATCGCTGACAACGGAAAAATCCACGCGGATCATATCCCGAACGGTGGCATCCTCAATGGATACAATCATCTCCAAAAGCTCCTTC
>JAZUOK010000119.1:0-2395 GCA_045604665.1 Eubacteriales bacterium
CGTGAGCCGAAAATTTCGGGAATATTCATCATAGGGTTTCCTCTTTTTCTTTAATAGCCCATCTGTCCGAGGGAATCGTCGTTTTCCACCCAATCGCTGACGGGAATCACTCTGTATTCTTCTTTGCTGTCGCGGATGATCACCTTTTCAATGCCTGCATTGATGATCATTCTTTTGCACATCTGACAGCTGGAGGAGTTTGCTACATATTCGCCTGTTTTCACATCGAGTCCGCACAGGTACATGGTAGCACCGATCATCTGCTCTCGGGAGGCGTTAATAATAGCGTTTTGCTCCGCGTGTACGCTGCGGCAAAGCTCATACCGTTCACCGCGAGGGATATTCAGTTTTTCTCTCAGGCAAAAATTCATATCGCAGCAGTTTTTTCTGCCGCGCGGTGCGCCCACATATCCGGTAGATACGATTACATCGTTTTTCACAATGATCGCACCGTATTTTTTCCTCAGACAGGTGCCTCTTTCTGCTACCGTTTGGGCAATATCCAGATAATAGTTTTCTTTGGAAGTACGATTTACCATAGGGGCAATCTCCTCTCAAAATATATAGATAAAAAATTATATCATAAATTGTAATCTTTTGCAACCTACTTTCTTTTTTAAAAAAAAGAAAGTAGGCAAAGAAAAAACCGGCCAAATATAAGATAAAATAGGAATATAGATCCAAAGTGATCTTTTAATAGTCATAAGTTTTTTGGGTACCTTTTTTTCAAAAAAGGGACAGAAAGTAGGCAAAGAAAAAAAATCGGATGATGAAAAGATAAAATAGGAATATAGATCCAAAGCGATCATTTAATAGTCGGAAGCTTTTTTGGTTCTTTTTTCTCGAAAAAAGAACAAAGGTTTGGTTTTTCTTTTTTTAAAAAGTGACAATTGCTATAGACTTTTTTGTGCGGTGTGTGATATACTGTTTATATCAAATGAAAAAAGGAGGAAAGCTATTGGCACAGGAAAAATACCGCGCGACGGTGAAAAACGGGTCAAATACGGCGAGAAAACCGTCACAGCCTGTAAAAAAGAGTCAAGTACCCCGTAAAAAAATGCTTTCTTCCGAAGAAAAAGCCCGTCTTGCCAAAAGAAGAGAAGCGGAAAAGAGAAGAAAAGCGGAAATCCACCGTCAGAGAGCGATACGCCGCGAAGCGAGAAAGAGACTGTTTAAGCTCTGTTTTTCTATCTCCCTTGTTCTTGTGGTTTTTTACTGGGTCTTTGTGGCCGTTTCCATTATCGGCCGGTCCGACGGCAGTGAAGACGCCCTTCCCACAAAGCTTTTCACCGAAGGGGAACGGAAGGAAGATAAAACCCTGGAAAAAGAAGATGTTACCATCGGTGGAGTCAAATATATTTCCGCAACCGAGCTTACAAACTATCTTGCTCTCAGCCAATTCGGCGATTATACCACAAGGTCCATTCTTTTGCCTTCTACGGGAGAATACGCTACCTTCTATATCGGAACTCCCGAGCTGATCGTTAACGGTACCCATACCGCCCTCAAGGACCCCGCCCTTCTCATTGACGAAGAGCTTTTGATTCCCATGGACTTTTTTGCAAAAACCAATTTCTTTACCTATTCCCCCAATGTAACCGCCTACGGCGCCGATGTATTGACTTATCTTGGCATCAGCGGTTCGGAAAGCTTCATTTTCCGTGAAGATACCCCTTGTAACACAGTAGATTTTGCAACGGTGCCTGTTGCACCCACACTCCCGGCAGAAACACCGGAAGAATAAAAAAGCACCCTGAAGGGTGCTTTTTTTAGTGATGTTTGTCCTACGGACAAGTGATGTACCTTCGGAGAGATGTTTCCCTTCGGGAAGTGATGTGTTTTCCTGACGGAAAACGATAAGGAAGGCATTTGCGGTGGCAAATGCCAACCAATTCTCTTATCTTTTATCTCTTATCTCTTATCTGAAAAAAAGAACACCCAAATGGGTGTTCTTTTTTTACTTTTATTCTTCGCCGTAGAGTTTTTCCAGCTTGGTAAGCTTTGCGTACTTTTCGGCAGCAGCAGCTTCAGCCTTATCGAAGAGGGCCTCTGCTCTTTCAGGATTCTGCTGAATAAGACGGGCATAACGGGTCTCGTTCTTAATGAAGTCCTTGTAAGAAGCACTCGGTGCCTTGGAATCGATGGTAAGCTTCTTTTCTGCAAGAGGATTGTAGCGGAACATCTGCCAGTAGCCGGACTCAACTGCCTTCTTCATTTCAACCTGGCAGTTTGCCATGGTTCCCTTAATACCGTGCATTTCGCAAGGAGCGTAGCCGATAATCAGAGAAGGTCCGGGATAAGCTTCAGCCTCGGTGAGTGCCTTGAGGAGCTGGTTGTAGTCAGCACCCATAGCAACCTGAGCAACATATACATAGCCGTAGCTCATTGCGATCTC
>JAZUOK010000120.1:0-5845 GCA_045604665.1 Eubacteriales bacterium
ATGATGCAGATGATGGGCGGTTTCACCCTCCTGCGTCTGACCAGCCTGGTGAGTATGATGAATATTTCCTTCACCAAGGAAGAGCTTTTGAAACTGAATAAACAGCTCAACCGCATCAAGAAACCCAAAAAATAAAAGAAAAATCCACCCGCACAGCGGGTGGATTTTATTATGGTTTTATTAAGCTGTGATGACAATGGTAACAAGCGTCTTTTTCCGTAGCATTTTCTGCTCCGCATACAACGCAATTGATAAAAGGGTAGGTTTCTGAAACATATAAATTTTCTTTTAGTCCTCGAAAATGGTAAACGGTATCGCCTTTGTGATACTTTTTCAAAAAGGTTTCGGGGTTTCCTCTCAAAACATGCTCTGAATAATGATATTCTATCCCAGTGCGAACATTTTCTCCGTTTTCGGATTTTGTGACAAAGGATACAGCCTTTACAGGAACTGATTTTCCGTTTTCTTTTTCTACGGTCAGAAGGATTGTGTTTTTCTCGCAGAGGCCTGTTTTGCCGAAATATGAATAAGAACCGGTTTTTGTTTCAACTTTTACATCTAAAACTTTTCCCATCCAATTGCGGTCAAAGATAAAAGAGAATATTTTAGAAAAATATGCGGCAAGAACAAAAAAACCGATGCACAAAAGTACAATGGGGATGGTGCCAGTGTATTCAGAAAGCGAAGGTATTGCAGCATACAAAAGGACAACCGCAATAAGTAAGAAAATAAGGAAGAAAAGTGCGCTTTTCAGCATTTGTTTATAAATAAATTTTTTTATATCGCTTGGTAATGTCATTTCTACACCTCCTGATCCTTTTTCAATTCTATTGTAATCAAAGTTTTCTATTTTGTAAATAGGTAAAAAGGAGGGTCTAATTTTGCCTTCTCCTGTGGGAGAAGGTGGCAGGCAACGCCTGACGGATGAGGAGTAGGTTTTCTTTTGAAAAAATTTATTTGGCGCTTTGCGCCAAGATTTTTTGTTTTAATTTTTACGAACACCTCATCCACCGCTAAAGCGGTCCCCCTTCTCCCTCTGGAGAAGGCACACATTTCCACAATATTTGCGGGGACAAAGTGCGATAGGATTATTTTTTTCGATTATATTGCAATTGCTTTTGTATTTTTATATAATGAAAATGTAAATATGAGAAAGGAGAGGAGATTATGAGAGAATCGAGCGGCGTTCCTGAATTTGACGAAGATGTTTTTTTGAAGAAAAGCAATAAATGGAACCGCGTTTTAAAAATAAGCAACACGATCCTTTCTGTGCTGTATGGATTGTCTTGGTGGATTTTCAGTTATTTGGGTCTTTTTCTGTTTGAGCTTGCTTTTCTTTCAGAGAACCCTTTTCAGGCAATTTTTCCTTTTATTGCTGCACTTCTTTTTCTTCTGATTCCTGTTTTTTGCGGTTTTGCGATTTTTTTATCTGTTTCTTACCGAAGAAAAAATGATTTTATAGCTTCGTTTTGGGTACAGTTTTTTCCTTTCGGTATATTGGGTGTTGGTGTAATTATGCTTTTCATTTCAATCATTTGAATGAAAATAAAATTGAATGTATGTTTTCATAAAACAAAGCACATAATAGGCGTGTGAAAGCATCTTTAGGTGTATTTTGATCGAAAAGGAGATTTTTTATGAAAAAAATAATTGCCTTACTGTTATCTCTTGTGATGCTCCTGTCCCTTGCCTCCTGTTCTATGACGGAAATGAAGGACGAAGACAAAGACGACGGGATCCCCACCACCGAAAAGGGTGAAGATAAAGAAGAAAACAAGGATAAAACCGAAGACAAGGACAAGGTCGACGGCAAAACCGTAGGCCAGACCCTTCTTGCTGAATTTGAAAAGGATTCCTCCGGCACGGCTCAAGAGGTTGCGGAGAGAATCGTCGGCAACAAGATCATTCCCTTTATGGGCGGTGCAATGCCCGTGGAGGAAGGCTTTTTGAACGGATTTGACAATGCGGATATTCAGGGATTTCGTGAGGGTGCTACCTTCGGTCCTATGATGAGCTCCATCCCCTTTATCGGCTATATTTTTGAATTGGATGAGGATACGGATGTAGATGCATTCAAGAAGAACCTGAAGGAGAAAGCAAATCTTCGCTGGAACCTTTGTGTGGAAGCAGAGGAAATGATCGTGGAAAACAAAGATAAAAAAGTCTTTTTCCTCATGTGCCCCAAGGATTTTGAGGACAGTGATACGGGTCTTGGTACGGAGGATCTTCCTGTTACAGAAGACGGGAATACCCTGGGCTAAAAAATTTTTCGGCGCGGCCTATGCCGCGTCGAATTTGTATAAGGAGAACATATGCTTTTTTCAAGTATTCCCTTTTTGTTTTATTTTTTGCCCTGTGCGCTTCTTCTCTACGCCGTTACCCCGAGAAAAATGAAGAATTTCACCCTCCTTTTGGTAAGCCTTGTGTTTTATGCCTGGGGTGAGGTGCGGCTTGTATTTTTGATGATGGCAACGGTTTTCGGCGGATATATTCTCGGGATTCTCACTGAAAAAGACAGAAAACATAAGAAAATCTATCTGACCCTTGCTGTCACTTTGAGCCTTGGCTTTTTAGGGTACTATAAGTATGTGGATTTCTTTATTGAAAACATCAATCGGGTAACGGGGTTTTCTCTGCCGCTTCTTTCCGTTGCCCTTCCCATCGGCATCAGCTTTTACACCTTTCAGCTGATGAGTTATAACATCGATGTGTATCGGGGAGAAGTTCCTGCGCAGAAGAATTTTATCGATCTTGCGGCATACATTGCTCTTTTTCCCCAATTGATCGCAGGCCCCATTGTCCGTTACAGTGTGGTAGCCGAGCAGCTTACCAATCGCACCCACAGCCTTGAAAAGATCTATCTTGGTACGCGCCGTTTTGTTTTCGGCCTTGCCAAAAAAGTACTGATTGCCAATATCCTGGGCGAGGTTTGTGATATCTTTCTTGCCTCAGGGGAAAAAAGCGTTCTCTTTTTCTGGCTGTATGCCGTCTCCTTCGGACTGCATATTTATTTTGATTTTTCCGGGTACAGTGATATGGCCATCGGTCTGGGGAAGATCTTGGGCTTTGATTTTAACGAGAATTTTAATTACCCCTATATCTCAAAGAGCATTACGGAATTTTGGCGCAGGTGGCACATATCCCTGGGCACCTGGTTTCGGGATTATGTGTATATTCCCATGGGCGGCTCCCGTGTGGGGAAAAAGAGGCTTCTTTTTAATATTCTCACGGTGTGGATGCTCACAGGCTTCTGGCACGGTGCCGATTGGAACTTTATTCTGTGGGGACTTTACTTTGCCGTGCTTCTCATTTTGGAAAAGAATTTCTTCTTGAAGGCGCTTGAAAAATCAAAGGTTTTTTCAAGAATTTATGTGCTTTTTCTCGTAATGGTCAGCTTTGTGCTCTTTAACGGGGCGACCCTTTCCGAGTCCTTTTCTCAGATCGGAGGGCTTTTCGGCATCGGCGGCTTTCCTCTTGTGTCCCGAGAGGCACTTTTCTGCTTGAAAAATTATGGATTCGTCCTTGTTTTGGCGGCAGCAGGTGCAACGCCCTTTCCGAAAAAATTTGCCCAAACACAAAAGTGGACAAGATATCTGACTCCGTTTGTGACCCTTCTTCTTTTGATTCTTGTAACGGCGCATTTGGTGTCGGGATCCTTTAATCCCTTTTTGTATTTTCGATTCTAAGGGGGGGGGAGAAAAATGAAGTTTGAAAAATATCTGACTACAGCTTTGTGCGGACTGTTTCTTGTTTTCTTTTCTCTTTGGTGTATCTTTATTCCAACCCCCACCTATTCGGACAGTGAACGGAGAGTTCTTGCTTCTTTCCCTGAATTTTCGGTTGAAAGTATTCGATCGGGAGAATTTGCAAAGGATTTTGAGGAGTACGCCACCGACCGCTTTCCCTTAAGAGATCCCTTCCGCGCCGTCAAGGCATTTTATTCTCTTTTCGTTATGCAGAAGGAGGAAAGCGACGATCTGTTCTTAAAAGAAGGGCATATTTCCGGGATCGAATATCCCTTGAATGAAGAAATGATCGAATATGCGACGGATCTTTTTGGGAAGATCCGCGAAAAGCATTTTCCCGAAAATCGGGTGTATGTGGGGATCATTCCTGATAAAAATCGGTATCTTGATACCTTAAAGTTTGATTACAAGGCTTTGGAAAAAGAGGTAATGGAGAAGATGCCCTACGGCACTTTTCTTTCGGTTTCTGACTACCTATCTCTTAATGACTACTATTTTACCGACAGCCACTGGCGCCAGGAAAAAATCGTACCTCTTGCCGTCAATATGGGAAAGGAAATGGGTGTGGAGATCCCCGTGGAATATGAGGAAAAAACTCTCGATATTCCCTTTTACGGCGTTTACAAGGGGCAGCTGGCTCTCCCCCAAAAGCCCGATGAGATCCGATATCTGACAAACGATATCATTGATTCCTTTGCCGTAGAGGGTGCTTCGGCGGTGTATGATGTGAAAAAGGCAGAGGGAAAAGACCCTTATGAATTTTTCCTTTCGGGAAATCAGCCCCTGGTGAAGATCAAAAATCCCAAAAAAGAGGATGGAAAACGGCTTGTGGTGTTCCGCGATTCCTACGCTTCTTCTCTGATGCCCCTTCTGGCACAAGGGTATTCGGAGGTTACTATGGTGGATCTTCGGTATATGAACTCCCTTCTTTTGGAAAGATTTGTATCCTTTGAAGACGCGGATATCCTCTTTTTATACAGCACCTCCATCTTAAACCACGCAAACAGTATGAAATAAGAAAAAGCCTCGATGAAAATCGAGGTTTTTTTGCGAAAAAAGAAGAGAAGAAAAAAGCTCTTTTTGTTGACATTTCTTCCGCTGTTTGATAAAGTGAAAGAAGAGAATTTTGCTTTGCTTTCGATGAAGTTTTTCGATTAAAAAGAGGATGCTATGATCATTGAAACTTATGTTCCCGGAGAAGAAAAAACAGAAGCCTTTTTCTCCTTGGAAAAAATGGTTCAGGATCGGGATGTGGGCGTAAGCTACGCAGATATGATCCGTTATCGGCTGAAGGGTCTTGCTGCAGGAGAATGCTGTGATACCTATTATGTGGCCCATGAAAAGCGTGAGGGCTTTTGCCGCCTTTGGATGGGCTGGGGAAAGCACCCCTTTGCCATAGGAAACTGGGGCAATTTCTTTACGGCGGAGGAAGCCCGCGGGCGGGGCATCGGAAAAGAGATGCTTTCCTTTTGGTACAAGGACCTGAAGGAAAGAGGAGATCTTCCTCTTGCCCTTTTCTGTTCTGCCGCTACGGAGGAATTGACCTCTCTCTACGCTCGCTACGGCTGGCGCTGCGCAGATTCGTGTGCAAAAAAGGGAAGGCTTTATCTGCCCCTGGGAGACAGTCCCGAAACCTTTGAGCAATTTTGCGAAGCATACTACCTTCCCACCGACTGTCTTTTCCAAAAAGAAGCCAGCGTTGGGTATCGCCACGAGATCGATTGCCTTTTGCGCTTTGCCCTGAAAAACAAAGGGCTTCCCTTCGGGTTTGAAGGGACGGTGGGGATCGAGGAGATTCTCCTTTGTTCGCCAAGGCGCGCCCATCTTCTTTTTACCCGAGAGGGGAAATGCGTGGGCTGGAGTCTTGACGGGAAAAATCAGATCTATCCGGTGTATGCCGATACGCCGATCATGAAAGGATAAAAGGTGAAGTTATGCTGAGTTTTGACAAGAGTATTTTTACGGAAGAAAAGGCCGCTTGGGAAAGACCCCGAACCACCAGAAGATACCTCCATCCCCCTCGCAGTGAAAGAATGTTCACTCTTTGGGGCGAGGGAAAGATCCTTTTCGGCGAAAATGAAAAGGGTGTGGATTTCAAT
>JAZUOK010000121.1:0-2137 GCA_045604665.1 Eubacteriales bacterium
GTTCGTAGTTGTTACGCTCCACCAAGTCCAGTTCATACAACATCTTTTTCAAAGTTTGGTATTCCTCCTCATTAAAGAGTTTCTCCGCCCATTTGTAGCCAGAGAAATAGGTAACAAACTCTGAATGATACAGACGGCCTATTCTCTCCATAACAGCATCCTTCTCCGCCTCTGCGAACTCTTCGCGATGAGCAACCATGAAGTCGGCCTTCGGGTCATTCAAGGCCACGGTATAGCGGGTGTAAAGGAACGAATTGGCAGGGTTCAAACGCTCCTCCTTTGCCTTTTTTCTTTTTTTATTTTCTGTTCTGTCTGTAAAGCTCCCAAATGACCTTCAAGCTCTTTACAGCGCTTTCCAAAGGAACAGGAGACTCTCTTCCCTCTTCCAAAGCCTTGTAAAACTCCTCGATCAGGATGCTGTGTCCCTTGCCCCAAACCTCCTTGCCGCGGCGAACACCCTTGGTGCCTTCAAAAACGATTACACCGTCCACAGAAAGACGGTCGCCGGAAAGACGAAGATTTTTCTTCTCGCAGGCAATATCCACTTCCACTCTTGCGGATTTGAAATAGCAGTTGGTTGCAAAGAAAATGCCAACCTTATTATCGGGATATTTCATAATGATATGAGCGGTGTCTTCCGTATCGTTACGAGGGCCCGTGGTATGGGTTCCGATGGCACCTGTGATCTCTTCGGGCTCACCGAGAAAATGCAAAAGTAGATCCAAGGAATGAATGGACTGATTGATCAGAACACTGCCGCCTTCGGTGGCGATCTTTCCTCTCCAAGGGCTTTCGGTATAATACTCGCCGCCCCTTTGCCAGGTGACGATGGCTCTTCCGCCCAAAACCTTACCTGCCTCGCCGGAGGCGATCATCTCTTCCGCAACACCAACTGCGGAAAGAAAACGGTTCTGAAAGCTGATACAAAGAATGGCAGAAGAATTTTTCTCCGCCTCGATCAGAGCAGGAAGCTCCTCAGGAGTCATACAGGCAGGCTTTTCCAAAAAGACATTCACGCCTTGATTCAAAGCGTAAATTGCCATAGGTGCGTGGAGAAAATGAGGGGTGCAAATGTGCACCGCATCGGGCTTTTCCTTTTCCAGCATTTCCTTGTAATCGGTATAGATCTTAAGATCAAGCCCCTCTTTGTCAAGGGCGGTTTTCGCTGCAACCGGATCGATATCGCAAACCGCAGCAAAATCCACATTCTCCATTTCCTTTAAAATACCGATATGGTTTTCACTGATCGCACCGCATCCGATCAAAACTGCTTTTTTCATATTGACTTCCTCTTTTTCTGTTAAAAAGGGCTGTCGTACAGGCACGACAGCCCAAACTTTATTTCAGATTATAAATTAAAAAAACCAAAAAATCAATAGGTTCCGTCCAAATCAACGGGGCCGTCTTTTGCCTTTACTTCCTTGCGGCGGCTGGTCTTTACCTTTTTCATCAGTTCTTCGTAGTAAAGATCTTCGTCGATAGGAAGGGTAATGGTTTCGTCCTTCCAGGAGGAAAGGATCATTGCATTTGCAAGTTCTACACCATGGATACCTTCTTCCGCACGAGCATAGAGAGGCTCAATACCCAGCACTGCATTTGCAACATTGGAAAGAATACCTGCATGCTGAGGATTGGGTGCATCCACTTTGATTTCAATGATCTCAAAGGGAGGCTTCTTCATACCGCTGCCCTTGTCATTTGCATTGTATTCTCTTTCGTCAATCTCGTTCTTGTAGAAGGTGAGAGTGTTTGTTCTCTTGCGATTGTCGCCGTTGCCGGAAAATACATTTTCATAGACCAGTTTACCCATGGTACCGGTTACTTCAAAGCGGTTGGTACCGGGGGTGTCGCCGGTGGTGGTAACAAAAAGACCGGTAGCACCGTTCTCATACTCAAAGTATGCGGTTACATCGTCTTCTACTTCAATGTCGCGCCACTTACCCTGATGGCAGAAAGCACGAACCTTCTTGGGTACCATGCCAACGATCCACCAGAACAGGTCGATGTTGTGAGGAGCCTGGTTGAGCAGAACACCGCCGCCTTCACCGGACCAGGTAGCACGCCAGTCACCGGAATCATAATAGGTCTGGGTACGGTACCAGTCGGTAATGAGCCAGTTGGTACGCTTGATCTCGCC
>JAZUOK010000122.1:0-4201 GCA_045604665.1 Eubacteriales bacterium
GGAGTGCCGTCACTTCTCACCCCTGCTCCCAGAACAAGGATCGCATCCGCAAAACGAGAATTTTCTTCTGCCTCATCCAAATTATTTACCTTTTCTTTTGTAGAAAGAAAACAGTACAGGTTGATGCCGATATATATAATAAGGAAAACAAATGCCAAAACAGCCAAAATGATCACCGCCTTTTTTCCTTTTGTTCTAATCATTTTTTCTCCTTTTCGTTTCCTTTATTCGTCCTTTTTCCCATTATGATGGCAAGATAGAAAACTGTCAAGAGCATGCTTATAATATTAAGAAAGAAAAAAGCATCTCTAGGGAGATGCTTTTTTCTTTAGCGAATACCGAAGTTTTCGATAATATAATCCATATCCTTATCCCCTCTGCCGGAGAGGTTGATCAGAACAGAACCTTTTTCCATTTTCTTTGCAAGCTTCATACCGTATGCCACCGCGTGAGAGCTTTCGATTGCAGGGATAATGCCCTCCATACGCGCAAGCTTATAGAATGCATCTACTGTTTCTTCATCGTCGATCACATCGTATTTTACTCTGCCGATCTCCTGAAGAAAGGCATGCTCGGGGCCGGAAGAAGGATAGTCAAGACCGCTTGCTACGGAATATACAGGAGCAGGGTCTCCGTTTTCATCCTTGAGCATAATGCTGTTGAAGCCGTGCATAATGCCCTCGGTACCGTATTTCAAGCTTGCCGCATGGTCACCGGGCTTCGGACCTTATCCCAAAGGCTCAATGCCGTAAATATCCACCGGATCATTCAAAAATCCTGCAAAAAGTCCTGCGGCATTGGAACCGCCGCCCACACAGGCAACAATGGCATCGGGAAGGTGACCGGTCATATCCACAAACTGTTCTCTTGCTTCAATGCCTACAACGCTCTGGAAATCACGGACCATCATAGGAAAGGGGTGAGGACCGAGAACCGAGCCGATGCAGTAAATACTGTCATTGTATTCTTTGCTGTAAGCATCGAAGGCGGCATCCACCGCTTCCTTCAATGTTTTCAAGCCATGGGTAACCTCCACAACATTTGCACCGAGGATCTTCATTCTTGCAACATTGGGTGCCTGCTTTTTAATATCCACAGAGCCCATATAAATATCACATTCCAAGCCGAAGTATGCTGCGGCAGTGGCCAAAGCAACACCGTGCTGACCTGCGCCGGTTTCTGCGATTACTTTTTTCTTGCCCATATATTTTGCAAGAAGCGCCTCGCCCATACAGTGGTTGAGCTTGTGTGCGCCGGAATGGTTCAGATCCTCGCGCTTTGCGTAAAGCTGAACCTTGCCGCCAAGATAATCGGAAAGGCGCTCCAGATGGGTCACAGGCGTGGGTCTTCCCTGAAACTCCTTGCGAATGCGGCGCAGTTCCGCAATAAACTTTCTGGATTGACAAATGGAAAAATACGCTTCCGTGATCTCTGCCATGGCGTTTTTCAGTTTTTCGTCAATATAAACACCGCCGTATTTTCCAAAATACCCGTTGTTGTCGGGATAGTGATTGAAATAGGTATCAAATTCGACTCCGTTAAAAATCATTTCTTCTCCTCCTGAATAAAAAAAGCCCCAAACGAAATTTCGTTCGGGGCGAATCTATCTGATCCGTGGTGCCACCCAAATTCACTGCAAAAGCAGTGCTCTCACGCGTACAAGCATACACGATCCGATGTAACGGCCGGAACCCGTCTCCCCTACTCGGAAAATCCTTTCGGTTTGCCCTCACAAGTCCATTCCCTTATTTTGTCTCTGCCGCGATCACACCCTCAGCGACTCTCTGTAAGTGCAATAAACAAGGTACTACTCTTGCTCACAAGTTTCCCACATTATAACAAAGGCAAAAAGCTTTGTCAAGAGTTTTTGCCGAAAGCAATCTCCCCCGCTTTTTGGTAAATGTCATCTGCGGAAAGTTTTTTTCCTTCCTTCAAAAAGGCAATCATCTTTTCCGCCTTTTCATAGGTGGGAAGCGCGATCATAACGGAAAGGATCTCATCCCTGGTAAGGTCTTCCTTTGACAGAAGCTCGATCATTTCCTTTTTCCATTCAAATTGTTCCATATTACACTCCAAAAATAATGATACCGAAAACCGCCGAACAGGCAATGGACAAGATGGGCGGAATGGTCTTCTTTTTCCATACCCTATAAATACATCTTAAGGCAAACACAAGGCCGAAAATCAAGAGGGTCTTCCATTCGGGCAAAAGCAATTTTGTGAAGCCTTCGGTAAAAAGAGAATTGATTCGGGGAATCACGCCCGAAAGGAGAAAATAAAGGCCGGTAGATAAGATGATACCGACAACACAAGGCTTGATGGTATCCAAAACAGCGCGAGTTCCTTTTTTCTCCATAAAGCCCTTCAGACATTTTGCGATGAGCAAAATGATCACAAACGAAGGAGTGATCGCACCTAAAGTAGCAACAATGCCGCCCAAAATACCGCCGTGGGTGGTTCCGATATAGGTAGCGGTATTCACCATGATCGGTCCGGGTGTGGATTCCGCGACACCAACGATATAGCTGAACATATCCGAATCCACGCCCCACTGGGGATTGCGCAAAATGGTATCACGAATGATGGGAATCGCGCCGTAACCGCCGCCAAAGGTAAAAAGACCTACCTTCAAAAACTCCCAATAAAGATAAAGAAGCTTTATCATTTTTTGTTACCTCCTTCCCGAATGGCAGAAAGGCCGTAAAGAAACAGTCCTACAACCGCGGAGATGATAATCAAATAAATAGAGGAAACAGAGTAAAGAGCAAAATTTGCTCCCATCATAACAAGAAGGGCGGCAAAAAAGATCACAAGATTGAGGGGCGTTTTTTTCATTTTTTTCAGCATTTTCCAGCCGGCACCGAAAATGAGAAACGCCACTGCCGCCTTGATGCCGCGAAAAGCACTTGCCACCCAGGTGATCTCAAGAAAGTTTTCCAAAAAGAGCGCAATGATACCAATGATAATCAGAGAAGGAAGAACCACACCGCCCGTTGCAGCCACAGAGCCGAAAACACCGCCCACCTTGTATCCCACAAAGGTCGCGGTATTGATGGCAAGGGGGCCGGGGGTTGATTCTGCCACCACAGTAATATCCATCATTTCATCGTGACTCAGCCACTTCTTTTCGCTGACGCATTCATTCTCAATAATAGAGATCATGGCATATCCTCCGCCAAAGGTGAATGCGCCGATTTTGAAAAAGGTCAAAAACAGGTTAAGAAATTTGTTTTTCACAAAATCCCCTCCTCTTTTAAATATCCTTCCAAAATTTCCGCCGCCGCATACACAACCTTTGCGCAAGGACGGGATTCGTAGAACTCACGAGTACGAAGTGATGCGGTTCCTCCCACGGGTGCTTTGTTTTTCAAGATCTCACGGCAAACAAGACTGCCGCATTTTTCTTCAAATCGGCGACCCATCTCCTGCACTCGGGGATAGAGCGCATCCTTCTCAGGGGAAGATAAATCATCATAACCAAAATGATGACCCATCACCATAGTAATGCCGCTGAATGCGCCGCAAACCTGGCGCAGTCTTCCGAAACCGCCTCCGAAAGGAGATGCAAGCCGAAGCGCTTCCTTTTCTTCCACACCAAGAGAAGGAGCAAAAGCACCGTAAACAGCCTGTGCACAGTTGTACCCTTCCATAAAAAGCTCTACCGCACGGTCGGCAAAGGGGAAGGAAGTCGAATTTTCTTTCATCATAGCCTCTTTACACACAAAAGACCTCCGGCGTCACCGGAGGTCTGAATTTCAGTCGTCCAAAGGGATGTCTTTGGAGCAAGCGGGACAGGGAAACACATTGTTTTCGGGCATTTCCTCGAAACAAATGTTGTTACCGCAATGAGGGCAAGTAACCTCGTAGCAGTCCTCGTCTTCGCAGTCGCAATCACAATCTTCACAGTCGCAATCGCAATCGTCATCGAACTCGCCGAAGATTTCTTCCTCTACATTGGTCAGATCCTCGTCCATTGCCTCAAGATATTCGTTGATATCATCCACTTCGTCCTGGGTGTTCAGAATCTCTTCTGCCATATCGTCCAGAATGTCAGCCATCAACTTGATGATCTTACCTTCCTTGGTATCTGCCTGGAAGTCAAGTCCCTCGATCAGGCCCTTCAGGTAAGCTACCTTTTCGCTAATCAACATAATCGCACCTATTATACTCTTTCCAGATATTCGCCGGTACGGGTATCGAT
>JAZUOK010000123.1:0-4099 GCA_045604665.1 Eubacteriales bacterium
ATGTTAGGGTCGAAGCCTGCACCTGCGCCAGCAGCGCCCTGAGCAGCCTGAGCCTGTTCATAAAGCTTAGTTGAGATGATGTGGAACTTTTCTGTTAAAGCTTCTGTCTTTTCCTTGATCTGGTCAACTGTACCGTTGTTAAGAACAGCCTGAAGCTGATCCTTAGCGTCAGTGATTTCAGTCTTTTCAGCGTCTGAAATCTTGCCGTCAAGCTCCTTGAGGGACTTGTCAGTTTCGTAGATTAAAGATTCAGCTCTGTTTCTGATTTCAACTTCTTCTTTTCTCTTCTTGTCTTCTTCAGCGTATGCTTCAGCTTCTTTTACCTTTCTGTTGATTTCTTCTTCGGAAAGGTTTGTGGAAGAAGTGATAGTGATTCGCTGTTCCTTACCGGTACCCATGTCCTTAGCGGATACGTTTACGATACCGTTGGCGTCGATGTCGAAGGTAACCTCGATCTGAGGAACTCCTCTGGGTGCTGCGGGGATTCCGTCAAGGGTGAAGCGACCGAGAGTGGTGTTACCTGCAGCCATATCACGCTCGCCCTGGAGCACGTGGATCTCAACGGAGGTCTGACCGTCGGCAGCGGTGGAGTAGATCTGGCTCTTCTTTACGGGGATGGTGGTGTTTCTTTCAATGAGCTTGTTGAATACACCGCCCAAGGTCTCGATACCGAGAGAAAGGGGTCTAACATCCAGAAGAAGTACATCCTTCACATCGCCGCCCAGAACGCCGCCCTGAATGGCTGCACCGATGGCAACGCATTCGTGGGGGTTAATACCTTTGAAGGGTTCTTTGCCGGTGAAGTTCTTAACGGCTTCCTGTACAGCAGGGATTCTGGAAGAACCGCCTACCAGAAGGACTTTGGAAATGTCAGAGGGCTTCAGACCTGCATCGGACAGTGCCTGTCTGGTGGGGCCCATGGTCTTTTCAACCAAGTCTGCAGTCAGCTCATTGAATTTTGCACGGGTAAGGGTAGCATCAAAGTTCTTTGCGCCGTTTGCATCTGCATAGATAAAGGGAAGGGTAATGTTGGTGGACTGCATACCGGAAAGTTCGATCTTTGCTTTTTCTGCAGCTTCCTTCAATCTCTGCTGAGCAGTTTTGTCTTTTCTCAAATCGATCCCGTGCTCGTTCTGGAAAATGCCTGCCATCCAGTCGATGATCTTATCGTCGAAGTCGTCACCGCCGAGACGGTTGTTACCTGCGGTTGCAAGTACTTCAAAGACACCGTCGGAAATTTCAAGCACGGATACATCAAAGGTACCGCCGCCAAGGTCATAGATCATAACCTTCTGCTCGATCTCTTTATCGATACCGTAAGCAAGGGCTGCCGCGGTGGGCTCGTTGATGATTCTCTTTACTTCAAGACCTGCAATGTGACCTGCGTCCTTTGTAGCCTGACGCTGTGCATCGGAGAAGTATGCAGGAACGGTGATAACCGCTTCGGTTACGGGGTGCCCCAGATAGCTTTCTGCATCACTCTTCAACTTCTGCAGGATCATTGCGGAGATCTCCTGAGGGGTGTAGCTCTTGCCGTCGATCTCAACCTTTCTTGCAGTACCCATATCTCTCTTGATGGATGCGATGGTGCGTTCGGGGTTGATGATCGCCTGTCTTTTCGCTACCTGACCGACCATTCTTTCGCCGGTTTTAGAAAAAGCAACCACGGAAGGGGTGGTTCTGGCTCCTTCGGGATTGGGGATTACCACAGGCTCGCCGCCTTCAAATACAGCGACGCAAGAGTTGGTGGTACCCAAGTCAATTCCAATAATTTTTCCCATTTTATTTTCCTCCTTTAAGGTAAGTTTTTTCGTATGTTTGTATCATTTATCATTTTCGGCATCAGCCGGAAACTTTTACCATAGCATGGCGGATCACCTTATCACCGACGGCGTAGCCCTTTTGGAGTACCTCGGTGATCTTGTTTTCCTCCATTCCTTCTTTCTCCTCACGAAAGACGGCTTCGTGAAAGTTGGGGTCGAAGTCATCCCCGACACTTGCGATCTGACGGACCTCCATTCCCTCCAGGATCTGGAAGAACTGCCCGATGATCATATCCACGCCTTCCTTATAGTCCTTGGCGTCGGTGAACATCTGCGCCCGATCGAAATTATCGAAAACGGGGAGAAGCTTTTTGATCATTTCGCTTTTGGAAAGAAAGTAGATCTCTTCTTTCTCTCTTACGGTTCTCTTTTTAAAGTTATCGTATTCCGCAAGGGTGCGGAGAAGTCTGTCTTCCGTTTCGGAGAGCTTTTTACTCATCTCCTCCAGCTCTTTTTCCTTTTGTGCCAAAAGAACCTGGGTTTCACGGGTGCTTTCTTCTTCGGTGTTTGCGGTATCCTTTACCGATTCGTCTTTCATTTCTTCTTCTTTTTTCTTTGCCATTTTATTTTTCCTTTGTTTCAATCAGCGGCAGAGCCGGCTCAAAGCCGTATACCGCGTGGATTTCTTTTGCCAGGTGCTGAAGTCTTGCCATCGCCTTGGCGTAGTTCATTCTCTTCGGTCCTACAATGCAAAGTGCGCCGCTCAGTCCGCTTTTTAAGTGGAAGGGGCAGATCACAAAGCTTGCACTGTCAAGTCCGCGACTGCCTTGCCCGATATGAACTCTTAAGTGGGAGGGCATCTCTTTCCCGAATCTTTCTACTAAAAGGGAAGGATTCTCAAGCTCCCGTACCGTTTCCTCAGCCACGCTCCCTTCCTGAAATTCGGGAAAGGAGAGGAGATTTGCAATGGAATTTGCCGCAATGTGGATGCGGCTGGTTTCGGAAGTAACATCGTAGATGATCTGAAGAAGGGGAGGGATGATGCTGCGGTATTCGCCCAGATCCTTTTCCATAGCGAGCATTCTCTCCAGAGTAATGCCGCCCAGCTCCTTTTTCGTCAAATGGTCACTCATGATCTCTACCAGAAGTTTTACCCGTTCCCGGTTGAGGGGAAGGGAAACATGGATCTGACGGGAAATGGCCTTCCCGGAGGAGGTGACCATAACAAGAAGGAAGCTTCTTTCATTGACATATACACCCTCGAACCGTTCGATGGTGCCGCATTTTTCACGGGCGAAGGATACCACGGTATAGCCTGTCATTTTGGCAAGCAGCTCACCCATTTTTTGCAGGATCTCCTGCCCGTCCTTTGCTTTGTCGGAAAGCAGAGAGTTTAAAAGCAGGGTCTCTTCAAAGGACAGGGTGTAGTTTTCCATGAGAGAGTCTACATAAAGTCGGTAGCCTCTTCCCGTGGGGATCCGTCCTGCAGAGGTGTGCGGTTGCTCCAAAAGACCCATTTTCTCCAGGTCATTCATTTCGTTCCGAATGGTGGCGGAGGAGCAGGGCGTTTTCATATTTGCCATCACTGCCTTGGACCCGATGGGCTCGCCTGTGGTAATGAAGGCATCAATGACAAGCTTTAGGATCTCTTTTTTTCTTGGAGTTAAGTTTATTTTCCTCACCGCCTCTTGATTTAGCACTCTCGAGATCAGAGTGCTAATCTTTGATTCTAATGTAACACGAAAGGAAGGAAATGTCAAGGGGCTAACAAAAATTTCACAAATTCTTCCTTGTCTATTTTAGACAGAAAAATAAGTTTTAATAAGGGGCGACTTTTTTCGATCTGTTTTTTTCTTTCTTCTTTATAAAATGGAGAAAAAAGGAGGTCGATATGAAAAAACAAAAAACGGTTTCTTTGATCTTGTCTCTTCTTCTGCTCTGTCCCGTTTTGTTTTTGCCTGCGTTTTCCGAAAAGAGAGAATGCAGTGTGTGTAAATCTTTTCTGGAAAAAGGCTTTCCGTCTTCTTATGCGGAAAAGCTTTGTGCCCTTTCCTTAAAGCACGGTGCATGGGAATTTGTGCCGCTTTTTGTTACGGAATTGTCGGAAGAGAAGGGGGATGTGTATACCTTTTCCTATGTGCTGGCTAAGGAATGCGAAAAAGGGCGAAGCCTTGTGTCATCATCTCCCGAATTTGCCGCTTATCAAAAAGAAAAAAGCGTACTTTATGACGCCGGCTTTTTTGATGCAAACAGGGAAGCGGTGGCTTATTTTCTGGATCCGAGAAATTTTATTTTTGAAAAAGAAATTTTTCAGTTCCTGCTCCTTTCGGGGGAGG
>JAZUOK010000124.1:0-5011 GCA_045604665.1 Eubacteriales bacterium
CCGCCCGTAAAGACATGCCCGTATGCAATCTTCCCTGGGGCAATGCCCTCTTCTTCAAAGGTTTTTTCTTTTACGGTGGTAAGGGTGGGGTTTTCGTGGGGGCAGTTCAGCGTGAAGGAAAGGGGCTTTGTTTCAAAGAAAACAGCGTCGCCTTTGCCGTTTACAGCGTCGTAAAGCTTTTGGGAAACGCTCATGGATATGGTACTTTCCCCGTAAACGGCGTCATCCTTGACACGAAAGGTGATCAGGGCAATTTTTCCGTGGGAGGTGATGTCACTTCCCTTGTTCTTCTTTTTCCAGCGCAAAAGGACACTGTCTTCTTCTTTTGTATGGGAAAAGCCGGGCAAAACCCCGAGGCTTTCAGCTTTTTCCACTTCCAGGACCTTAGGATCAAAATTTACGGTGGTGCGAAGGGAAGAGATGCCGGGGTTACGGTTCAGCTCCACCATCACTTCAAAGCTGATGCCCCGACGGAGGTTTTTCATATTGCCCGAAAGGGTGAGCTTTCCTTTGCTTGCCGAGAAAACAGGAAGGGGGAGCGTAAAAAGAAAGATCAAGGCAAGAAGGAAAGAGAGTGTTTTTTTCATTTTGTTTCCTCCTTGTTTTCGTAAGATGAAAGGGCTTGTTTGGCAAGGCGGCAAAATTCCTCCACTGCGCTTTTAGGTGACAGGATCTTTACCTTGTCCCCGAAGCCCATCAAAAAGGAGTAGAATACGGGGCTGAGCATAATTCGGTGAGAGGAGATAAAGCCGCCCGGTTCTCTTCTGACGGCAGATTCTTTTCCGAAACGGTCAAAGAACACTCCCGAAAGGCTCTCATCCCACCAAAGGGTGATGCGCTCCTCCTTGCCGCCGTACATACCGAAGGTCTTTTTTTCATAGTCGGCAGGGGAGATGTCCTTGAAAATCTCTTTTCCTTCACGCATTTCATCAAGGGCTTCGATGGCGAGCATTTTGTCTACGCGAAAATGCCTCTTTTCTCCCTTTTCTTCGGTGGCGATCAGGTAATAATTCTCGTCATCCCAAATGAGAAAATAGGGGGAAACGGTATAAAAATCTCCATTTCGGTGGAATTTTTTCTCGCCCGAGGTATCCCACTCAAAATAGCGGAAGCGGATCTTTTTGTTGTTTTCAATGGCAAAGCTTAATGCATCTACATTGCGGTAGATGCTCTCGTTCATGGTTTTGATCCTGCCGGAAACGAATACATTGTGGCTGATGGCCTTGGAATCGTGTCGGGAGGCCAGGGAACGGAGCTTGCCGATCAGCTCCTCGCTCTTTTTTCGGGTCAAGAATCGGGAGGACTGCACTGCATCTACAAGAAGGCGCACCTCGGGAAGCTGAAACTTGCGGTCGCCCAAAAAGTAGCCGCCGCCCTTTCCCCGAAGGGTGATGATATCAAAGCCGAACAGGCGCAGATCCTCAAGGTCTGCATAAATGCTCTTTCTCTCTGCTTCGATCCCTGCTTTTTTCAGATAAGAGAGGATCTCTGCCATAGAGGCAGGATGGTTTTCATCCGTTTCCTCTGAGAAAAATTTTGCCAGGTATAAAATTTTCAGCTTTTGTCCGGATGATCTCGCCATAAAAGTCCCCTCCCTTTTTTATGAATTGTACCATAAAAGGGACAGAAAAACAAGAGGAAACTTTTGTCTTGGGGCGGATTCTTTTTTTGGGAAGGTGTTGACAGTCATTTTTCTTCTCACTATAATAAAGAAGTATAGAAGTAAAGCATAATTTTTAAAAAATTGCTTCTTTTTCGGAGGAAGATATGTTGAAAATAAAGGAATTGAGGGAAAAAATTTCTACCGGCGCACTGGATGAGACCTTTGCACGCCTTTACGGTGATCAGATCTTGTGGGCAAGAGATAGGTATCTTGCGGCCGTAGATGGCTTTGCGGCGCTGTTTGGTGATGACAGAGAAATGGCGATCTTTTCTTCTCCCGGCAGAACGGAGATCGGCGGAAACCATACCGACCACAACGGCGGCAGAGTTCTTGCAGGCAGTGTGAATCTGGATGTGATCGCGGTGGTATCTCCCACCTCGGACGGGGTGATCTATGTGCATTCCAAGGGCTACAAGCCCGATATCATAAAGGCAGATGATCTTACTGCAAGAAAAGAGGAAGAGGGAAAAAGCATTTCTCTTCTTCGGGGAGTGGCAAAGGGATTTCTGGACCGCGGCCTTTGTGTGGGCGGATATGTTGCCTATACGGAAAGCTGTGTTCCCAAGGGAAGCGGCGTTTCCTCTTCCGCTGCCTTTGAGGTACTTTTGGGCAGTATTCAGAACCACCTTTATAACGGGGGCAGGATCCCTCCTATGGAAATTGCAAAAATTTCCCAATTTGCGGAAAGAGATTATTTCGGTAAGCCCTGCGGTCTGATGGATCAGGCGGCTTCTGCCATGGGCGGCATTTGTATGATGGATTTTGCCGATGAGAAAAGCCCCGAGGTAACGCCCGTTCCCTTTTCCTTTGACAAAACAGGCTACAAGCTTTGCCTTGTGAATGTAGGGGGAGATCACGCGGATCTGACGCACCTTTACGCGGCGATCCCCGAAAGGATGAAAAAAGCGGCAAGAATTTTCGGTAAGGAAAAGCTTTGCCACATCTCTCTTGACGAATTTCTTTCAAAGCTTCCTGCGGTTCGTGAAAAGGCAGGGGATGAAGCGGCTCTTGCCGCCCTGCATTTTTGTATGGAGACCGATCGGGTCATTCGGGAAAAGGACGCCCTTGTAAGCGGCGATTTTGATGCCTTTTTGAAGGAAGTGATCGCCTCGGGCAACTCCTCCTTCCAGGCACTTGGAAATGTTTGGATTCCTATGGAAGGGGCAAATCAAGGGGCGGCAGTTGCCCTTGCACTTGCGGCGAAAATCCTTTCCCATAAGGGGGCGTGGCGCATTCACGGCGGCGGCTTTGGCGGTACTACCCAGAATTTTGTTCCCGATGAAAAGGTGCCTTGTTTCAAGGAAAGCATCGAGGCGGTGTTCGGGAAAGACTCCTGTCAGGTGCTCTCTATCCGTCCCGTGGGTCCTGTTCGCGTGATATAAGGAGAAAAAAATGGACATTTGTGCTTTTGAATGGAAAAGCGTTTGCGGATTGGATCTATCCTTTGGGGAGCTTGAAAAATTCGGTAAGATCCGCTATTACGGACGGCCGAGGGATGAAGAGCTTGCAGGTATCATCGGAGAAGCCGAGGCTGTCCTTTGCAGCAAGATTCCCTTTACCGCATCTCTCATGGACGCTTGTCCGAAACTCAAATACATCGGTGTAACTGCAACAGGATATAACAATATTGATCTTTCTGCGGCGAAAAAAAGAGGCATTACCGTTACCAATATTCCCGATTATTCTTCGGATGCGGTGGCCCAGATGACCATGACCTTTCTTTTGCAATTCGCCACAAGCTTTCAAAAATATACCGATTCCACCGCCAGAGGGGATTGGACCCGTAGTGAGATCTTTTGCTATTATCCCTATCCCTTGATGGAGCTGGGAGAGAAAACGCTCGGCCTTGTGGGAATGGGAAACATCGGTAAAAAGGTGGCAAGACTTGCCGAGGCTTTTGGGATGAAGGTTATCTATTTTGCGAGAAATAGAAAAGATGTGCCTTATGAATATGTTTCCTTAGAGGAGCTCTTTTCAAGAAGCGATTTTGTTTCCCTTCACCTTCCTGCAAGCGCCGAAACGGAAGGTATGATCTGCAAAAAGACCCTTTCCATGATGAAAAAGGATGCCTTTCTCATCAATACCGCAAGAGGAGCCTTGGTCAAGGAAGGGGATCTGCGCAAGGCCTTGGATGAAGGTGTGATCGCAGGGTACGGTGCGGATTGTCTGACGGTTGAGCCTCAAAAAAAGGATTGTCCCCTCATGGGCGCAAAGAACTGTCTTTTGACGCCCCATGTTGCCTGGGCACCCAAGGAGACGCGGGCAAGGCTGATCTCGATTTTAGCGAAAAATTTAGAAATGTTTTTAAAGGGTACGCCCCAAAATGTGGTAAATCCCTAATTCAAAGATAAGTCAAAAAAACACTATATAATGAAATAAAAAAGGAGAAAAAAGATGAACGGAACTAAGAAAAAATCCATTGTGGCGGCGGTTGTGATTGTGATCGCCTTGGTTTTGGCCTTTATCCTGTTTAATTCCTTCACCATTGTTCAGGCAGGCCACACCGGCGTCGTGCTGACCTTGGGCAAGGTAGACAGCAAGGTGCTTCAGGAAGGTTTTCATGTGAAAGCACCCTTTGTTCAGGAAGTGGTACAGATCGACAACCGCGTGGTAAAGCTTGAGGTGAATACCGAGGCCTTCAGTAAGGACCTTCAGACCGTATCCACCACCCTTGCCATCAACTACCGCGTGGATTCCGCAAAAAGCTACAGCATTTACAAAAACATCGGTAGAAATTATGAGAGCGTTCTGGTTACTCCCGCGGTCAATGAAGTGCTGAAAGCCATTACGGCACAGTATACCGCCGAGGAGAGCGTAACCAACCGCGCCATCATTTCCGACGGACTGATCTCCGGTCTGAATGAAAAGCTCAATGCTGACGGGCTCTATGTAGCAGATGTGAACATTCTGAACTTTGACTTTTCCGAGGCGTTTATCGATGCCATTGAAGAAAAGCAGGTTGCTCAGCAGAAGCTTTTGAAGGCAGAAACGGAAAAGCAGACTGCCATTACCAATGCAGAGGCAGAGGCGGAGACCATTCGCATCAAGGCGCAGGCAGAGGCAGAGGCGAACAAGATCGTCAGCGAATCTCTCAATGAACATGTGATCGAAAACAAAAAGATCGAAAAGTGGGACGGCTCCCTTCCCCAGGTTCAAGGCAACGCAGAGCCCATCATTTCAAGTCGGAGGCCAAGCGGTCTTAGGAAGACAAGGCATATTATCAACTCCTTGGCTCACAGAACGACATGGCTACGATCCGACTTCCGAAATGATCATCGAAAACAAAAAGATCGAAAAGTGGGACGGCTCCCTTCCCCAGGTTCAAGGCAACGCAGAGCCCATCATTTC
>JAZUOK010000125.1:0-6187 GCA_045604665.1 Eubacteriales bacterium
CAACTGCGGCCACATCGTGGTCGGCACCGAAGCCCCCGAAGTTTGCCCCACCTGTGTTCATCCGCAGAGCTATTTCGAACTTCACGCAGAAAATTATTGATTTCTTCTGTCAAGAGTTGACAAAATTCACATTTTCAGTTACAATATGAATACGCTCAAGAGATGCAAGAGAACGCGTACGGACTCTTGCATCTTTATGTTTATTTTTTTGCAGGAATGTTTCGCTTTTTTCTCGCATATCTTTAAGATCATACGGTAAGGAGAAAAACTATGCACGATTTTTTATTTGATACCCTATTGAATTTAGGTGAACGCTTAAATCCCGATCTGCTCTTCATCCTTGTGGTAACATTCCGCTCATTCCTGGCAGTAATCATCGGTCTTTTGATCGGACTGGAAAGAGCGCGCCACGGAAGAGCCGCAGGCATGAGAACCCATGTTCTCGTTTGTCTCGGTTCCGCCATCACGGCAATGACCGGCATTTACATTAACCAGGTTACCGGAAGCGGAGATGTTATGCGACTGGCAGCGCAGGTCATCAGCGGCGTGGGTTTCCTCGGCGCAGGAATGATCATTTTGAAAAACGACAATATGATCATGGGTCTGACCACCGCAGCAGGCGTTTGGGCAACCGCTACCGTGGGCATTGCCATCGGCTACGGCTTTTACAGCGGAGCGATCATTGGAACTGCATTCTTCCTTGTAGCCTTGATCCTTTTTGCAAAATTTGAAAAGAAAAAGAAAAACACCCTTGTGGTATATGTTGAGATTTCCGATATGTCAAAGCTCAACACCTTTTTGGATCAGGTGAAAGCCGCATCCAAGATCGAACCTGTCTTCCGCGTTTATGCCCCGATCAGTAGCTGCGCCGGGCATGTTGGTGTAGATGTGGTCATGGACCGCAGAAAAGGACTTCAGGCAAATCAATTTTTAGAAATGGAAGGAGTTGCCTTTGCATTTGAGGCATAAAAAAATGGAAAGACAAATGAAAAAAGAACAGCTTAAGGATATTGATTTATTCCTTTTTGATATGGACGGAACCCTTTACCTTGGGAACCAGCTCTACTCTTTCACGAAAGAGCTTTTAAAAACCATTCGCGATGGTGGAAAAAAATATCTTTTCACCACAAACAACTCTTCCAAAAGCCCCGAGGACTATGTAAAAAAACTTGCAAATCTCGGCATTGAAAGCACCGTAGAGGATTTTTACACCTCTTCCCAAGCTACCGCACACTATCTTTTGGAAAATCACCCCGGGAAAAAGCTTTATGTTTGCGGAACCGAATCTTTAAAGACTCAGCTGCGCAGCGCAGGTTTTGTCGTAACAGAGGTGCTGGGAGAAGTAGAATGCGTGGTTATGGGCTTTGATACCGAGCTTACCTTCAAAAAATTGGAGGATGTAAGCAAGCTCCTTTTAGGTAACCCCGATCTTCCCTATCTTGCTACCAACCCCGACCTTGTATGCCCCACGGAATACGGCAGTGTACCCGATTGCGGAAGCGTTTGCAAAATGATCGAAAATGCAACCGGAAAGACCCCCATCGTCATCGGAAAGCCCGGTGCACTTATGATGGATCTTGCAAGAAGAAAAATGGGTGCAAAGAAGGAAAACACCGCAGTTGTCGGCGATCGCATCTATACCGATGTAAAGAGCGGTCTGAACGCAGGTATCTACGGGATTCTTGTTATGAGCGGTGAAACCGACGAAGCAATTCTCGCCGCTTCTCCCGACAAGCCTCATCTTGTACTGCAAGATGCAGGTGAAATCCTGGAAGTTTTGAAAGCATAATAGATATAAAACAAAAAACAGAGAGAAAAATCTCTCTGTTTTTTGTTTTATCCTTTAAATACAAGCTTGAATACGGAACCGAGTTTTGGTTTATTCCCGTATAGCAAAACCCCTACCCGATAGATCTTGGCAGAAATAAATCCGACACCGATAACAGCACCTACAAGAATCAAAATAGAAATTGCAACCTCAAACCAAGGAACCGTGCTCATTGCAATTCTTGTAAACATTGCCATAGGCGAAGTAAACGGAACATACGAGCAAATCTTCATCAGCATATTATCCACACTTCCGCTTGTCATGGAAAAGATCACGACCATAAATCCAAAAATGAAAAGGAAGGTAATGGGCTGTACAGCAGTGTTGATGTCTTCAAGCTTTGAAACCGTAGACGCAACGGCGCCAAACAGGAATGCATAGATCAAAAATCCAAGAAGGAAGAACACAAGCATAAATACAAGAAGCTCGGGAGGAATATTAAAAATGGAATCCACAATCATATTGTCTCCCCAATGGGACTTGTTCAGATTGTAGAAAACAAGTGCGGATCCGAAAATAGCACTAAGCTGTACAAGACCTGCGATACAAGAAGCAATCACCTTGCCGAACATCATGCTGACAGGCTTTGCACTTGTAATTAAAACCTCCATTGCTCTCGAGCTCTTTTCGGTAGCCACATTCATTGCTACCATCTGGCCGTACAAAAGGATGACCATATAAAGTGCAAAGATCATAATGTATGTATAGAAAAAGTTTTGCATCTGATCTTTTCCCAGACTTTCAACCTCTCCCTTGATCTGAACATTCATGACCTCGCCTGCGGCCTCCGGAGTCATACCGCCCATCATCATTGCATTCATTTGATAAATCTTTTGAAGCACCTCATTTGCAATCTCGGTATTCATATCGTACATCGTAAGATTATCCACATAATAGGTATATTCTAAATCCCCTGTCAAAACGAAAGCACAGGAAACCTCACCCGATGTAATCTTTTCTTTGATGGCAGAAACCTTTTCACCGCTCACTTTTACTTCATAATCCGAAAAAGCACTTGAAAATACTTCTTTCACCATCTCACTTTGGGTTTCGTCCTCGCATTTTACAAGCATAACGGACAGGTCCTCAAAGGATTCCACCTCTTCTTCCTTCTCAAAAAGAACGGAGATTCTCGGAAAGAACATAACTGCGGCAATCAAAAGGACGAGAAAAACGGTAATTCCAACAAATGCCTTGTTTTTTACATAGGAATTTAGTTCAAACCTCAGTATTTTTCCGAATTGTTTCATCTTTCACACCTCCCTTTTCCATCGCCTGCAACTTCTACAAAAATATCATTGAGCGAAGGCTCAAATACCTTCACTTCGTCAATATCGTAATTTTCCACAAGGCGACACATGACCTCTTTCTTTTCAGAGGGGTCGGAAAGGCGCAGCATCAAGCTTCCATTCTCCATCACACTGCAGGACGGACCAAAATCCTCCAGGATCGGTCGGGGATCCTCAGTGCGGACAGCCAAACGATCCCGAGGATAGTCTCGCTTAATATCGTGAAGATCGCCCCAAAGGGAGACAACACCTTCACTTAAAATAGCAATGCTGTCACAAAACTCTTCAATATAACTCATCTGATGGCTGGAAAACAAAACGATCTTCCCTTTTGCGATCTGCTCTTTCACAATATCCTTCAAAAGCATCGCATTCACCGGGTCAAGCCCTGAGAAGGGCTCGTCGAGAATGACAATGTCAGGATCATGCGCAAGAGCCGTGATCAGCTGGATCTTCTGCTGATTTCCTTTTGAAAGGGTATCCAGCTTCTTTGTGCGGTATTCCTTCATACCAAGGCGGTCCAGCCAGTAGTCAACAGACGCCACCGCGTCCTTACGGCTCATTCCTTTCAGCTCTGCAAAATATGTTAGCTGATCAAGAATCATCTTTTTCGGATAAAGTCCTCTTTCCTCGGGAAGGTATCCGATGCCAACCTTGTCGTAATCAATGGGTTTACCGTCGATAAGGATCTCACCCCCATCGGCAGGAAATACATTCATTAAAATACGGATGGAAGTGGTTTTTCCTGCTCCGTTTCTTCCCAAAAGGCCGAATGCCTTTCCGCTTTCCGCCTTAAAAGAAACGCCGGTGAGCACTTTCTTTTCACCAAAAGATTTTTCTATGTTTTTCAGTTCTAAAATCATTTCTTTTTCCTTTTTTATTGGCTTACAATATCAATAATTTTTCTAAATTTTCAGTCAAGGTATCTTTTTGAATATGAACCTTGACTTCGTTGGAAAATGCATTGGTTTTCAGGTGCAGCACAAGGCTTGTAATACCGCGTTTTTTACGAAGAGGCGTGGTAACATCTTCTACCGCAATGAGATTTTCTGCCTTAAAAACCGTGATCATTTTAGTAAAGGCGCCGCTATAAACAGTTATTTTTCCGTTAGCGATTGCAAGACCGTTTATCTGAAAGCTGAATGCCGCACTGAATAGCTTTATCAGAACAAAAACCATACCTGCCATGAGAATAGAAAGCACAGTCACTGATATGGCAGAAAAAGGCGCGTGGAATATCAGCATGACCGAAATCGTCATAAAAAGTATTATGCTTGTTACAATACCAAAGAAAAGGAAAAACCAAGATACAAACGGGAAAAAGGATGCTGCCTTTGTTTCTTTTTTCTCCGGCACATAATCGGGTAAAACCTTTTTCAGAATTTCACCCACTTCGCTCATCTTACAAAAAGGAACAAGCACCCCCTGCTCCACATTATCATTTCCGCTATCGGTTGTATAGCCGATCACCTCAAGTCTGATGGAAGCAAAGCCGAGCATTCTTTGCACAAGGCTTTGGGAAATTTTAACCGCCTTGATCCGATCGTAGCGAAAGGAATTGGTATGCTTCTCAAAAAGCCCATAAGAGATTTGAATGCTTCCTTGGCACCCGGAAATGGTAAACTTGTGGTATCCCACGAAGGAATAGATCATACTTCCGATAAAGGAGAATACGGAAAAAAGAAGAGATGCCCCGATTGTAATGAGAAGAGCGATAAGAAGGTACTGACCCCAACTCTCGGAAGAATTTAAAAGTAAAAGTCTGCCAAAAGAGATCACAATGATGGCAAGAAGACCAAGCACTACTGTAAAAAATGCAGTAGATGCGATATTGATCAAGGTATACAGCATTTTTCTTTTGGAAGTGAAGCGATAGAGACTATCCTGATCGGAAAGGAGAATTTCTTCCTTTTCCAATGTGTTTTCAATCCCTTCCGCTCCATTTTCCTTGATTGCATTTAGTTTTCTTATCAGATCATCAACGATCTTTTCTTTTTCTACAATGGTGATTTCCGCTTGATGGGAGGTATTGGTAGAACCGCTGTCAACGGTTAAAACCGCAACACCGAAAATTCTGTGAGCAATATTTTGCTTTTTGTTGATCGCGTGTACTTTTTTGTATTCCAAAACAGATCTCTTGCGAAAGAGCACGCCTCTGTTGCATTTGATCTCTTTTTCCGAAAACTCGTAGCCGGAGGTCTTGAAATACAAAACCCTGTAAATAATAAAGATGAGATAAATAACGGCAAAGGCGATCAAAAAAATCGGAGTTGCCGCCGCTGCATCCTCCTTATTCAACTCTTCGTTAAGAAAGAAATCCTTAAGAAAAATAAATACGATTACAAGACTACCGAAAAGATCCGAAAGCAGGCTGGAATAAATATATCCTTTATCAAAGCGCTTCATTTTTCAGTTCCTCGACTCTTGCTTCAAGCTTTTCTTCCAGATCGTCGATCATACGGTCCGCCTCTTTTGTTGTCAGCGTTGAGAGATCGAAATTGGATCCCGCGGTAGAAATGGTAACACCGCTTAAGTGAAACAGCATCATAAGAGGGCCCTGGGTCCTGTGAAGGTCCTGAATCTGACAAACGGGGATCACCACTCTTTTGCGGAAAATCACGCCCTGCTTGACAACGATCCTTTTTTCATCGTATCCCCACGCGTACATTTGATAACGCAAAAAGGGCAAAATCAAAACAAAAGAAAGAATCAAAAGAAGCGGCACACCAACACAAAGTAAAACGGCAAGCATTCCCTCTATCGTCACACCCGATGCAGTCAAAATTCCCACTACACTTGCAAAAACGCCGATCAGTGCGAGGGATGCGATCACCGCTCTCGTGTACCATAGTTTCAATACGCTTTTATCTAATTTTTTAAGTTCCATAGAAAGCTCCTTTCAAATGCAAAACACAAAATCTGCATCTTACTTTTGTACAAAATTCAAATGAATGGAACCGACACCGCCATTTATCTCGATCTTGCGATCTCCCGTGCCGCAATTTTTTATGTTAGAAATGTTTTCCCCGTCGAGGGTAATATTGCCAATGCCTTTTTCAAATTCAAGACG
>JAZUOK010000126.1:0-2153 GCA_045604665.1 Eubacteriales bacterium
ATAATACCTGCAAGGGCAACGGGACGCTCCTTGTCGCAGATCACAAGATTGTCGGTGGTCAGTTCAAAGGTTTTTTCGTCCAGTGTGGTGATCTTTTCCTTATCCTTTGCTCTTCTTACGATAATACAATTATCCTTCAGATCTCTCAGGTCAAAGGCGTGCATGGGCTGACCAAATTCCTTCAGCACATAGTTGGTAATGTCTACTACATTGGAAATGGCGTTAATGCCCACAAGCGCAAGTCTTCTCTGCATCCAGGCAGGGGAGGGGGCGATCACAACATCCTCCACCGCGTGACCGATATAACGGGGACAAAGATCGCTGTCTTCTACGCGGATGGAAAAATCAAGCGTTTTGCCGTTTTCCGTATAGGAAAGATCGGGCAGACGGAAAGGCTTTTTCAGAACGGCAGCAACCTCTCTTGCAATGCCGATGATGCTCTGGCAGTCGGGACGGTTTGCGGTGATGGCAATATCAAAGATCACCTCATCAAGGCCAACGATCGGTTTTACATCTGCGCCTAAAGCTGCGTCATCGGGAAGCTCGAGCAGACCCATATAGCCTGCGCCGGGATACATTTCTTCCGTCAGACCCAGTTCAATACCGGAGCAGAGCATACCGCAGGAGACTTCGCCGCGGAGCTTGCCTTCCTTAATGGTCATAACACCTTCAATGGTGATATGATCCTTTGCCGTTGCATAAACGGTAGCGCCAACCAGTGCTACAGGGAATTTTTTGCCGACTCTTACATTGTCAGCACCGCAGCAGATCTGGAATGTGCCCTTGTCGCCGCAGTTTACACGGCAAACGCTGATGTGGGTATCGGGAATGAGATTGCACTCCTCCACAAGACCCACCACAACACCGGAAATATCCTTTCCGATCTCTTTTACTTCTTCTACTTCAAAACCTGCGGAGAAGAGCTTTTCCTCCAATTCCTTGGGGGTAACATCAATATCCACATAGTCTTTCAGCCAACTCAGTGGTGCAAGCATATTTCTTCTCCTTTCTCAGTCGCCGAACTGCTCCGCAAAGCGGGTGTCCGATTCAAACAGTGTTTTGATGTTGTTGATGCCGTATTTGAGCATAGCGATTCTTTCTACACCCATACCGAAGGCAAAGCCGGTGTATTCATCCGGATCAATGCCGCAGTTTTCCAATACATGGCGGTTGACCATACCGGCGCCCAGTACCTCGATCCAGCCGGTACCTTTGCAAAGCTTACATCCCTTGCCGCCGCATTCAAAGCAGGAAACATCCACCTCTACGCTGGGCTCGGTAAAGGGGAAGTATGAGGGGCGGAGACGGGTCTTTACGCCTTTGCCGAAGATCTTTTCGGAGAACAGGTCCAGCATACCCTGCAGATCGCACACAGAGATGCCCTTATCCACTACAAGTCCTTCCATTTGGGAGAACATGGGGGAGTGGGTAGCATCGTCATCGCTGCGGAATACCTTTCCGGGAGAAAGGATCTTAATGGGGGGCTGGGATTTTTCCATAACATGGATCTGTCCTGCACTGGTCTGGGTGCGCAGAAGGAACCCGGGAGAAAGGTAGAAGGTATCCTGCATATCTCTTGCAGGGTGATCCTCGGGGGTGTTTAGTGCAGTAAAGTTATAATAGTCGGTTTCGATCTCGCTTCCCTCAAAAATTTCAAAGCCCATAGAGGAGAAGATCTCGATCAGTTCATTTTGTACCAGGGTGTTGGGGTGGAGTGTACCGAAGGACAGTTCTTTTGCAGGCTCGGTTACATCCACTGCCTCAGAGGCATTTTTCTTTTCCAATTCGATCTTGTGGATCTTGGCATCGGTCTCTTCAAAAAGCGCCAGCGCCCATTCCTTTACCTCGTTGATGCTTTTACCAACGGCAGGTCTGTCTTCCTTGGGAACATCCTTCAGCCCTTTCATCAGAAGAGAAATTTTGCCTTCTTTGTTATCCAAAAAGGTTTTACGAAATTCGTACAGTGCACGGGAAGAGTCGAAGGAGTCGATCTTTTCCAGAATTTCACTGCGAATCAGTTCCAGTTTTTCTTGCATTTTGTTTTCCTTTCCTAAAAAATAAAAACCCCCGCCTGTTTCAGGACGGGAGCATAATAGCTTCGCGATACCACCTGAATTTCCGAGGAAAAACCTCGACAACTCAAAAAGCCTGTA
>JAZUOK010000127.1:0-1828 GCA_045604665.1 Eubacteriales bacterium
GCCTTGTCTTCCTAAGACCGCTTGGCCTCCGACTTTAGGTGATCCATTTTGCATTAAAGTGCATAATAACTCCTTTTTCGATCAGCGAAACATTTCCTTATATTTTTCCTTGGCACCTTCAAAGTCTACCGATGCCATTTCTTCATAACCGATAAGGGTATAGGTGGCATCGATCAGGTGGTGGAACTTGGGATCGTCAAGGGCCTTGCAACGGAAGGACTGACGGGGAGAGTTGATATCCTCGCCGCTGATCTGGAAGAAGCCGTGCTCCTCGCAAAGGGCAGTCAGTCTGGCAAGCTGTTCGGGGGTGTTACGGGTAGGCATATAGGTGATAGCATCAAACCCGTACTCCTTGATCACATCGATCAGGGTATCCAGATAGTCGTCCTCAAATTTTTGAGTCTTCTTATCACCGGTAACGGAGTTTCCAACATCACCAAGATATGCGTAAGCGGCAACACCGCCGTATTTATGTACCATTGCCACAAAATCTGCAACCTTGGGGCATTCGTCGGTAGCATCAATGTAGAATTTCTCTACCATATTGCTCTTGAGTGCGCCGAGAATGTCGTAAGCGTAGAAATCGGGCGTTTCGTTGCCTGCCGCGATCTGTGCCTGTACCTTTTCGGGGATGGCAAGACCCATTTCCTTGGTAAGGAAGTTCAGCACCTTTTCGGGGCTATCGTAACGGGCGATGATCTTCTTTGCAAGTGCATAGAGGATATGGCGCTCGGTAACGGAACCGCCCTTATGGTAGTTGGAAAGAGGCAGAACATCTTCATCAAAATCAAGGCTGAGACCGTAGGGAGAAACCAGCTCGGTGATGTTTTTGCACATCTTGCGGTTACGCTCGTTTCTCTTTTCGCGGTAAGGAGCAAGGAATGCATCTACTGCATCAATATTCTGATGAGGAATACCGTGCATGGTCACATAAGCGACGCTCTTCTGGTCGGGGTTGTTGATACGAAGACCGTTGAGCTTGGTCATGGACATATCCACGCGGCATTCAACACCGCAGGTCACAGGCATACCGAGAACAGCAGCTGCCTCGATAAATTCTTTTGCACCTGCAGCGGAATCGTGATCCATAATACCTGCGGTCTTCAGGCCGTTTTTCCAAGCCATATAAACAGCAGCGGTAGGATCATAGGGAGAGAAGGAGTAGGTAGTATGGATATGATTGTTTACATAGATCGTATCCTCGGGCGCAGGGAGAAGCCCTGCGTCCACCTTTTCCTTAATATCTTTCAGTTCCTGAATGGTCATAATTTGCCTCCTTATTTCAGCATTTCCTGTCCGCCGGTAACAGGTACAGCCTGACCGGTTTCGTAGGTCTGCTCAACAATATAGAAGATTGCGCGAGCTACATCGATGGGGAGACATCCTCTGTTCAGAGGAACCTTGGATTCGTAGAAACGACGAACATCGTCCACATTCTTTGCACCGGGAACCTTGCCTGCGTTCAGATACTGAACAAACAGTCCTCTTTCGGGGTCGGACCACAGGGGACCGTCAAGGAAGTTGCCGGGACAGATTGCATTTACCTTGATGTTATCGGGAGCAAGCTCCATAGCAAAGGACTGGGTAAGACCAATGCCGCCGAATTTAGAACCTGCATAAGCAAAGTTCTTGTTGGAACCGGCAAGACCGGACTTGGAGTTGATGGAAATGATGTCCATCATGTAATCGGGAGCATATTTATGCTGAAGCTGCATCACAGCGGAAGCATACTTTGTGCAGAGGAAGTAGCCTGTATAGTTTACTGCGGTTACAAGCTCGAAGGTGGGTTTGGTCATTTCTTTCAGAGAGCCTGCTTTTGCAATACCTG
>JAZUOK010000128.1:0-1538 GCA_045604665.1 Eubacteriales bacterium
GCGGTTACCATTTCTACCAATATGGCAGGCCGTGGTACGGATATCAAGCTCGGCGGCAATACCGAGTTTATGGCAAAAGCATGGATGCGCCGCGAAGGCTTTGACGATGAATTGATCGCCGCTGCCGATGCTTACTTTGAAACGCAAGATGAAGAGATTCTGAAAGCGCGCCAGCGCTATCAAACCCTTTTGAAGGAGTTCGAGGAGAAGATCCTTCCCGAGGCTGAAAAGGTCAGAAATGCAGGAGGTCTTTATATCATCGGTACCGAGCGTCACGAATCACGCCGTATTGACAATCAGCTGAGAGGCCGAAGCGGCAGACAGGGCGACCCCGGTGCTTCCACCTTCTATTTATCCTTTGAAGACGATCTTTTGCGTCTGTTCGGCAGTGACCGTATCATCGGCATTGTTGATAAATTGGGTCTTGAAGAGGATCAGGCGATCGATGCCAAGATCATTTCCTCTTCCATTGAAAATGCGCAGAAGCGCCTTGAGGGTGACAACTTTAACCGCAGAAAAAATGTCATTATGTATGACGATATTATGAATCAGCAGAGAAAGCTTATTTATCAGCAGCGCCAGGAGGTTCTGGAAGGCGCCGATCTGAAGGATAAAATGCTTTCCATGATCGATTCTATGGTAGAGTCTTCCGTTCTGGCGCTTTCTTCCGAGGAAGGGGAGTATCCCTTCGAGGAATTGAAGAAGAAATTTATGGGTACGCTTTTATCTCCTTCTGATTTCATTTTTGGAGAAGAGGATCAAAAGCCGTCTGTTTCCGAGCTTGTGGATATGCTTCGTGAAAGAGCGGAAAGCCTTTATCACGAAAAAGAAAAGCTTTTCGGTGAAGAGATGTTCCGCGAAGTAGAAAGAACGGTGCTTTTAAGAAATGTTGACCGTCTTTGGATGGATCATCTGGATGCCATGACCGAACTGAAAAACAGCATCGGCTTGAATGCCTACGCACAAAGAGACCCTGTGGTTCAATATAAGATTCAGGGCTCCGTTATGTTTGACGAAATGAGTGAAGAGATCCGCAACGAAACCGCAATGACTCTTTTGCGCATCATTCCCCGTAACAAGGAAGTGAAGAGGGAAGCGGTTGCGAAAATTACCGCAACCTCCTCCGGCGGAGACGGCAGTGTGAAAAAGACCCCTGTTGTGAAAAAAGAAACCTGCGGTCCCAACGATCCCTGTCCTTGCGGCAGCGGTAAAAAGTTCAAGAAGTGCTGCGGCCTGAAGGAGAATCAATAATGGGATTCGGTGCACTGTTTTTGGGATTTATGTTCCTTTACGACTTTCAGATCGGACTTCGTGCCGCTGAAAGTGAAAGCGCCTATGCGATCCTGGATATTTTCCCGGATGCCATTGGTTGGATCTTGCTTTTTGTTGGGTTGAATATCTTAACAAAAAGGTTCGACTCTTTTCGCTTTTTGAGAAATTCTACGGTTTTCTTCTTCGTTTTATCTCTTTTTTCTCTTGTGAAAGAAAGTATTCTGTTTTCCGTTTTCTACTCTTCGGAAGGAAGGCAGATCCTTGCA
>JAZUOK010000129.1:0-4567 GCA_045604665.1 Eubacteriales bacterium
ATTGACGGCAAGGCAGCATTTTACCAGACCTACAACCCCATTGTTCAGGCTTACAACACGCAGGTAGCATTTGTTCTTTCCGCTAAGACCACCGGTACTTATTACGAAAAGATCGCTGATAAATATCTGGATCTGTTCGGAGAAGGGGAAAAGACTATTTCTGTTGGCTCTTTGGGTCATGCTCTGAACTCCAGCCAGGACGAGGACTTCCCCCTCAACCGTGAAGACGCAAAGGATTATACCGAGTTTGCACTGGATGAGATCAAGAAGGACTTCGATCAGCTGGTTGTAGAAAAGGGTAACTATTACACCTGGAAATATGCAGATACGGTTCTGGATATTCCGCTGGATAGCTCCAACCGTAATACCACCACAGCAGAAGTTCCCTTCCTTGGAATTTTGCTCCACGGTTATATGAATTACACTGGTGAAGCGATCAACATGGCAGGCGACTATGAATATACTCTCCTTAAGACCATTGAAAGCGGTGCAAATCCTTATTTCGTACTTGCATATAAGAACATTGCTGAACTGAAGAAAAACGGCTACAGCAAATATTACGCAGTTGAGTATGCTGTTTGGAAGGATACGATCATTGAAGAGTACAAGAAGCTGAATGAGGTTCTTGCTCCTGTTCAGGATCAGATCATTACAAACCACGAGATCCTTCAGGAGAGAGTGGTTCGTGTAACCTACGAGAACGGCACAGAAATTTATCTTAACTATAACAATTACGCGATTACTGTAGAAGGCCTTGAAATCCCTGCAATGGGATTTCAGGCTGTAGCGTAAAGAAAGGAGCGAAAAAATGAGTCAAGCAGTTGAAACAAAAAAGGTCGCTCCTATGACAAAACCTGTCAAACCTAAGAAAAAACAAAAAGCAAAATCCCTTGATAAGGCAAAAGCCCGTGCAGGATGGTTTTTCGTATTGCCTTTTGTACTGATCTTCTTTTTGATCTATGTACCGGTAATCGTAGACTCCATCAAGTACAGCTTCCACACCATTTACCCCTTGTCCGGCGGTGGATTTGTTCTGGACTATGTGGGCTGGGATAACTACTATAACGCACTGTTTGTAGACCCCAACTTTGTAACCACCCTGACAAGCGGTGTAAAGCAGCTGGTGCTTGAAGTACCTGCCATCGTTGTGTTCTCTCTGTTTATGGCAGTTCTTCTGAACCAAAAGATGGTTGGCCGTACTCTTTTCCGTGCGATCTTCTTTATCCCCGTTATTCTTTCCACCGGTTTGATCGATGACATCGATATGTCTAACTCCTTTGCAAACTATGCAGCAGGTATGGGCGCAGCCGCAGGGGAAGAAGGTGCTGCTACTGCCGGTGAAACGGTGCAGCAAAGCTCGGGCATCATTTCCGCAGTGGATCTGCAGGGACTGTTCTCCTCCATGAAGGTAGGTACAGAGCTTGTAGAGTATGTTGTTAACATTGTCAATGATATTTACAATCTTGTAAACCGTTCCGGTGTACAGATGCTGATCTTCCTTTCCGGTCTTCAGTCCATCTCTCCTGCGATCTATGAGTCTTGTACCATTGACGGTGCCACCACTTGGGAAACCTTCTGGAAGATCACCTTCCCCATGATCAGCCCGATGATCCTGGTAAATGCAATCTATACGGTAATTGACTCCTTTACCTCCTCCTCCAACAAGGTTATGACCTATATTGGATCTGTGTATGAGGGTGTTACCACCACCGGTGGAGATGTACTTGCAACTGCAATGTACTGGATCTACTTCTCCATTGTAATTCTGATTATTGCAGTCGTTGCGGCAGTAATGTCCGCCTACGTCTTCTATCAGAGAAGAGACTGAGAAAGGAGGACAAAAAGATGAATGCAGAAATGAAAACCAAAACCAAAAAGTTCGGCAAGAAGAAAGAGTTTGATGTTGAATTTGAAGACCGCACTCCTTTTTGGCAGCGTGTCAAATCCAAGTTTCTCTCCTTTACCTTCTTTAAGAACCTTGTATGGGCTATCTTCCGTTATGTCCTTCTGATCGGTATCGCCTATGTAATTCTTTATCCCTTTATTGCAAAGATTGCAGGCTCCTTTATGAGCCGCGAGGACTTCCTTGATGTTACCGTAAAACTGATCCCCAAGTATCCTACCTTGGATACCTACAAGGCGATCATTACGGAAAACCGTTATTTTGAAGCCCTTTGGAACACCACTGTTATTTCTCTTCTTTGCGCAATTGTACAGATGATCTCTACCATGATCATCGGTTACGGTCTTGCAAAGTTTAAATTCAAGGGAAATACGCTTCTGTTCTACTGTGTAATCTTTACTATGGTCGTTCCTCATCAGGCACTCAGACTTGCTCTGTTCCAGAAATTCCGTTATTTTGATATGTTCGGAATTGTTGATCTGATCACAGGCAATACCTTGAACCTGATCAACACCTATTGGCCCCTGGCACTTCTTTCCGTCGGCGGTCTCGCATTTAAGAACGGTCTTTATATCTTCTTGATGAGACAGTTCTTCCGCGGTGTACCCGATGAATTGGAAGAAGCAGCTTATGTAGACGGTTCCGGTGTGTTTAAGACCTTTGTTCGTATTATTGTTCCTCTGTCCGTACCGATGCTGATTACCATCTTCATCTTCGCCTTCTCTTGGCAGTGGACGGATGACTTCTATACCACGATGTTCTTCACCAAGACTTCTACCTACCTGATGCCTAACATTGTAGCGGTTCCTGCTTCCTTGGATGTAACAGGATTTGAGGCGGCGAATGTTTACAGCTCTGCGGTTATCAATACTGCGGCACTTTTGATCATTGCTCCCCTTGTTATCATCTATTGCTTCTGTCAGAGATACATTGTTCAGGGTATCGAGCGAAGCGGTATCGTTGGATAAAAACAAAACAAAAAAGATGTGTCGAAAGACACATCTTTTTTTTCTAAAAGAAAAAGGACACAAGAAATTGTGTCCTTTTTTTGATTATTCTTCGTCCATTGCATCCTTGCGAGAAAGGTTGATTCTGCCCTTGTCGTCGATCTCGATGAGTTTTACCTTCATCTTATCGCCAACCTTGCAGATGTCCTCTACCTTTTCCACTCTCTTCTTATCGAGCTTGGAAATGTGTACAAGGCCTTCCTTGCCGGGAGCAAATTCTACAAATGCACCGAAGGTCATCAGTTTGGTTACGGTACAATTATCAAATACCATACCAACTTCAGGTTCAAAAACAATCGCATCTACGATCTTCTTTGCTGCATAAGCGCTGTCGCGGTTTACTGCAGAAATGAATACGCTGCCGTCATCCTCGATGTCGATCTTTGCACCGGTATCGGCGCAGATCTTCTGAATTACCTTACCGCCGGAACCGATTACTTCGCGGATCTTATCGGGGTGGATCTTCATCGAGATCATCTTGGGAGCAAATTCAGAAACATCTTCTCTGGGAGCAGGGATCGCTTTCAGCATAACCTCGTCCAGAATGTAGAGTCTTGCTTTGTGAGTGGTCTCCAGTGCCTGTTTGATGATCTCGGGAGTCAGACCGTCGATCTTCAGGTCCATCTGGATGGCAGTGATACCCTTGTGAGTACCTGCAACCTTGAAGTCCATATCACCGAAGAAGTCTTCGAGACCCTGGATGTCGATCATAGTATCCCACTTTTCGCCTTCGGTAATGAGGCCGCAGGAGATACCTGCAACGGGAGCTGTGATCGGTACACCGGCATCCATCAAAGCAAGGGTAGAGCCGCAGATGGAGCCCTGAGAGGTAGAACCGTTGGAAGAAACGATTTCAGATACCAAACGGATGGTGTAGGGGAAGTCCTCCAGAGAAGGAAGAACAGGCTCTAATGCTCTTTCTGCAAGAGCACCGTGACCGATCTCGCGTCTGCCGGGGCTTCTGGAAGCTTTTGCTTCGCCTACGGAATAACCGGGCATATTGTAGTGGTGCATATATCTTTTGGTTTCTTCGGGATCTACACCGTCAAGCAGCTGCTGATCGGAAACAGAACCGAGGGTAGCCAAGGTAAGCACCTGAGTCTGTCCTCTGGTGAAAAGACCGGAGCCGTGGACTCTGGGGATAAGACCGACTTCGGAAGCGAGAGGTCTGATCTCGTCCATTCTTCTGCCGTCCACTCTCTTCTTTTCATCAAGAAGCCAGCGGCGTACAACAAACTTCTGAAGCTTGTATACACACTCGTTGATCTGAAGGCGAGAATCGGGATAGATCTCGTCGAATTTCTCGTAGATCTTCTCGTAAACGCCCTGCATACGCTCGTCACGAACGGTCTTGTCATCGGTGTCAAGAGCAACCTTAACATCCTCAATGGCAAATTCCTTGATCGCCTCGAACATATCGTGGTCAACCTCGCAGGAGGGGTAGGAGAACTTAGGCTTGCCGATCTCAGCAACGATGCTGTTGATAAAGGCAACCAGACCGCGGATCTCCTCAAAAGCGGTCATAATGGCGTTGTACATTTCCTCATCGGAAACTTCCTTTGCACCTGCTTCGATCATAACGACCTTCTTTTCGCTGGCGGCAACGGTAAGCTCCAGAGTGCTCTTTTCTCTCTCGGCGAGGGTGGGGTTGATGACG